>DETS01000027.1:0-59395 GCA_002361735.1 Lachnospiraceae bacterium UBA3282
AAATAAGAAAGTATAGAGAGGTAAACATGATACTACAGAACGATGACTATATCAAACGAGGATTGGATGAGGCGGCGACACAGAACAATTTGCTGCTGCTCCATGATAAAGGACAGTGGTTTTATAAGAAATGGTCCGGTCTGACAGCGCCCGACGAGAAGATAGATTTGATGGAAGACTGTGTGACGAAGCATTTGAAGGAGACAAAGGACAGATATCGGGAGGACTATGAAAAAGGAATGATTCCGTATCCGAGCAGTGTTGCGTTTGCGGATTATAAAGAGCAGGAAGGTGCGTTTCGGGATACGATCATGGCAGTGTTTTCTAAGATGCCCAAATGTGGGCTGCTTCATGTCCACAGTGCGGCTGCGCTTTCCGTGGAAGGACTGATGGCGCTTTTGCAGGATTGGGAGGGACAGACTATCTATATCTTAATCGAAGGGCCACAGATGGGAAAAATGACCTATAAGGCGCCTGCGGAAGGAGGGGATTCTTACGGAGTCGTGCCGGTTAAGGCGTTTTTTGAGAGCGGCAGGGAAGATACGCTGAAAAAATGGCTGACGGTAGGAAGACATACAGATTGTGTGCCGTATATCTGGGATGCGTTTAATCAGATTTTTATGCGCACATCGGAGTTGTTTACCAACCGAAAGTTCTATGTGGAATACCACCGCCGGTTTTTCCTGGAATGTCTGATGGACAGAATCGATTATGTGGAACTTCGCTGTGGCTTTGAGGAATTTACATTGGAAGAAAATGAGGTCAAGCATGACGAGATCCTAAACCAGACGCCGGATTTTTTGGATGCGCTGACAGAGGCAAGAGATGCGGCAGTCGCAGAATACAGGGGAATTGCAGAGAAAGACGGTTGGAAGCTGCCGCAGGGAAATCTGGAATTTGGCGTGATTCTGTGTGCGAGGAGGGACTTAGATGCAGACAGCGAGCAGGATAGGATCAAGCTCATGAAAAAGATCGATACGGCGATTGTCTGGAAACTGGGACGGTATCAGGAGGTTATCAAAGGCTTTGATTTCGTCAGTGAGGAGGATCGCGGAAAGGCGAGCTACAGCTATTATCGGAATATTTTCTACGGAGAAGCGATGGCAGGTTATCCGGAGGGATCAGACGCGGCGGGCGTTTTTGGGCAGTTGCGGGAGCAGTGTGGCTTCAATGGTGCCCTGCGGGCAGAACTGATCGAACTGATGCTGCATGCGGGTGAGAGCTTGTGGGTCGAACAGGAGAATATCATAGATGCGAAGATTGCCTGCAGAAGCCGGATGGGTCACGGCTTTCAGCTGCTGGAATTTCCCGGAGCGCTGATGTGCTATCAGGCGGGCGCCTATGATGTCTCCCTCAAAGCACCGGTGCTCGAGGTGTGCCCGATCAGTAATCAGATGCTGCGCTATTTCCCCGATCTCAGGAATCATTATGCGCTGATCCTCATGAAGATGGGCGTGCCCTGCGTGCTTGCCAATGACGATCCGCAGATATTGGGAAATCCGGGCCTTTCCTATGAATTTTGGGAAATGTATATGGCGTCGGACGGCGGTCTGATGATGATCAAGGGACTGGTATTCACGGCATTTATCTTCCAGTATCAACATAGGAAGAACAAGCCTTTAGACAGTTGGACGGAAGCGGATTACCATAAGTGCCTGGATGAGTTTCAGAAGATGTATTGGAGGCCGTTTATCGTGGAAGTGTTTGAAAATCTAAAGATGCTTTGACATGGAGGAGAACATGAAAGAAATCAATATGATGATAAGCCCATATAATTTCACAAAAGGAGGGACATCCCGTATCAAATACATCGTGATCCATTATACGGGCGGCTTCGGTACGGCGGAGCAAAACTGCCGCTATTTTGCAGGCGGAGACAGACAGGCATCGGCGCATTATTTTGTGGATTATGATGGAGAGATCTGGCAGAGCGTAGAGGAGGAGAATATTGCCTGGCACTGCGGCAGCAAGAAAAGCAGGCAATCCGATAAGCGCTTGAATCAGAACGAGGAATGCTGTAATGAAAACAGTCTGGGTATCGAGATGTGTGCGCGGAAAAAGAACCACGACAGCCTGGAGGCGAAGGATGAAGACTGGTATTTCGAGGATGCCACAGTGGAGGCTGCGGTGGAGCTGACCAGATACCTGATGAAAAAATATGATGTGCCGGCAGAGAATGTGCTGCGACATTATGACGTCACGGGGAAAATATGCCCGGCGCCCTATTGCCATAACACGACCAAGCATACATGGGAGGAATTTCAAAAGGCGATCGCGGGCGGCGGTGGCATCGGGAAAAAGGAGAACCTGCGGATGCTGGATCAGCTGCTTGCGCGGATTAGGAAGTCTTTGAAAAAGAGGCAGCAGGAAAAGGAGGAAGACGACGAGCCGCATTCGATCATGGGTGCCTCCGCTGTAAAAGCTTCCCAGATCGCTGCCTACATCAGAGAAAAAAATCCTTCGGCAGCATACCTTGCGGACAAGCTTGCGCAGCTCTACATAGAAGAAGGAATTTTCGAGGGCGTACGTGGCGATATCGCTGCCGCGCAGGCGATGGTGGAGACCGGAAATCTGACCTTTAAGGGGTCAGCGGTAACGCCGGATCAGAATAATTTCTGCGGAATGGGCGTCAGGGCAAACGGTATGAAGGGGTGCGGTTTTAAGACCATGCGGGACGGAGTGCGTGCGCAGATTCAGCATTTGAAAGCCTATGCGAGTAAAGAGGAACTTATGAATTGCTGTATCGATCCTCGTTATGCTTATGTGGAAAAAGGCTGCGCTCCTTATGTAGAGTGGCTCGGACAGAAGGAAAATCCGAAAGGAAGGGGTTGGGCTTCCGGGGAGGGGTACGGCGCTAAGATATGCAAAGTCCTCGAGGAGATGAAGAAGCAGAAAGGATGAATGGGAAAAGATAAATGAGAAAGGAGGAGACGGATGTTTTTTCGAAAATCAGAGTTTGCGCAGTACAGATTTCTGGTGGACGGGCTGAGTGACGAGATCTTAAAGAAACGTGTGGAGACGAGCCTTCGCTTTTTTATTACAAGGGCTAATAAGTATAAGAAGCGGAATACGGTTCTGGGGACCCTGAGTATCGTACTGCCGGCATTTGCTACTTTTGCGTCGGCGGCAGCCAGTTTTTATGAGACGAAATACCCGTCGCTTGATCTGGTGGTTCCCGTGATCACATTGGTCGCCACCGTAACGGCAGGCGTGATGGCACATTTTAAGTTCTCAGAGAAGATGCAGAATTACAGAAATCTGGCGGAGAGTATGAAAAGCGAAGTCGCCCTGTATGAGTGCCATGCCCAAAAATACAGCAGGGAAAAGAGCGAAAACGAAGAACAGGCGAAAGATGTTTTCCTGCAGGCAATCGAAAAGATCATAGAGGACGGCTATCGAAAGAGCAGGGAATTGGAAACAGCGCACCAGAGTATTGCAGAGAACGGGAAATAAATGGTATACTTATGATTATGAAGACAAATATCCCTGTTATCAATAAAGATCCGGAGCGTCTTCTTTCTCGGATTGATTGTTTTGCTCTGGATATGGACGGCACGATCTATCTGGGAGAGAACTGGATCGACGGCGCACAGGCATTTCTTGAACGCATCGAAGCCACCGGGAGGAGCTATGTTTTTGTGACCAACAATTCTTCCAAAAACGCGGCGGTCTATGTGGAGAAGCTTGCACGGATGGGGCTTGTGGTGGGAGAGGAAAAGATTGTTACCTCCGGACAGGCAACGATTTATTATCTGCAGCAAAACTTTGCGGGCAAAAAGGTTTTTCTTCTGGGAAATGAACTTTTGCGGGAGGAGTTTGCGCAGGCGGGCATCTGTTTAGAGGACGATGCTCCCGAAGTGGTGGTGACCGCCTTTGACACCTCGCTCGATTACAAAAAAATGTGTAAGGTATGTGATTTGGTACGGGCCGGGCTGCCTTATCTGGCGACCCATCCGGATTATAACTGCCCCACGGAGGACGGTTTTATCCCGGATGCAGGAGCGATTCATGCTTTCATCCACGCCTCGGCATTCCGTTATCCTGACCGGGTGATCGGTAAGCCGAACGAAGACATCATAGACTATTTGACTAAACGGGTCAATGCAGAGCGGAGCCGCATCGCCATGGTAGGAGACCGCCTGTATACCGATATTGCGGCAGGCAGGAATCACGGATTAAAGAGCGTGCTTGTTTTGAGCGGCGAGGCGGGAATGGAGGATGCAGAGACGTCCGAAGTCAAACCCCACCTGATCTTTTCCTCGGTGCGGGAGATGATCCCGTTTCTGTGATTATGCGGCTTTGGCAGGAGAAGACAGGACAGGGAGAAGGAGAAGTGAGACGATGAATATACAGGCACAGGTGTGCGGTATTATACTGCTTGTAATTATGATCATATTTTACGCGAGATATAAGTCGCTCCGTTTGGGTACGCAGATCGCGTTTCAGATACTGATGACAGGGATGCTTCTCTGTATCTTTTTTGACATGTTTTCCATTTGGGCGATCGTCAGAATCATGAGAGATCACAGGCTGCTTGTCTATGCAATCTGTAAAGTTTATCTGATGACAATCGTGCTGGTGGCGTTTCTTGGTTTCCTTTACGAGTGCGCGGATGTGTACGGCGGACAGAAAAAGTATTGGAAGATCGTGGGCATCGGCTGCGGCGCCTTTCTTTTGGAATGTATTGTGATCGGCAGTCTGTCGATCGGCGTTTATAAGATGGGCAGAGTGGTGTATACGGCAGGACCGGCTGTTTTATCGACCTATGCTTTCGCGGGAAGCTTTGTGATCTCCAATATCATCTTTACCATCCGCAAGCGTAAGCAGGGCAATCCCAGAAGGACAAATGTGATCCTGCTCTGGATGGGGCTGTGGTCTGCGGCGGCATTGACGCAGTTTTTGAACAATGAATTGCTGCTCGTCGGGTATGCGGGCGCACTCGGCATCCTGATCATCTTTTTTAGGCTGGAGAATCCGGAGTATTTGACCGATCGTGTCACCGGGCTTTACAACCATGACGCGTTGCTGCTCTATGCGAAAAAGCTCTATAATCTGGAGAGACCGTTTTCGGTGATGTCGGTCTGGTGGAATCTGGGCTTGAGTCAGGCGGACGACGGAGCCAGGGAGCAGGCGGTGATGATCGCCTTTGCCAAAAGGCTGCCGAAGTTTGCGCACACAAAGGTCTTTAAGATGGCGGATGACGAGGTGTGGCTGATTTTTGAAATGCCGGAAGATGCCGAGAATACCGTGGCAAAGGTGCAGAGTTTTGTGGAATATGGAAGAAGGGAACTCGGCGGTATGGTGCAGACGGAGTATACCTATATGCCGGATACCACGCTGGTAAGCGATTATCAGGAGATGGTTTCCCTGATGCAGTACGCAAGATGGAAAAGCCGCGATCACGGTACCTCAAATTTTAAGCGGGTAGATCAGGCGTTTGTGGAGCAGATGCGGCAGGAAAAGCAAATGGAGCAGATGTTGGAGGAAGCCATGCGGGACGATCGGATCGAGGTCTTCTACCAGCCCATCTTTTCTACGCAGGAGAAGAAGTTTGTGAGCGCGGAAGCTTTGGTCCGTATGCGGGATAAGGAAGGAAAGCTGGTACCGCCGGGCGCGTTTATTTCCGTGGCGGAAGCAAACGGTAAGATCCTGCCGCTTGGCGAGATCGTATTTGACAAGGTGTGTCGTTTCTTTACCAGAGAGAGCCTCGAGCAGTACGGGCTGCATTATATAGAAGTAAACCTGTCGGTCATTCAGTGCGGTTATCCGGAACTGGCGGACGATTACATAGCGATCATGGAGAAACACCAGATCAATCCCAAATATATCAATCTCGAAATCACGGAATCCGCTTCCATGGCGGCGAAAAAAACGCTGCTTGAGAACATGAGCAAGCTGATGGAGTATGGCGTTTACTTTTCGCTGGACGATTTCGGGACGGGACAGTCAAATCTGAACTATATCGTGGATATGCCGGTCAATATCGTGAAATTTGACCGGGATATGAGTCAGGCGTTTTTCCGGGACGAGAAGGCGAAGTATGTGTTGAATGCCGCTATGCAGATGATTCACGGCATGAAACTAAAGATCGTGTCGGAGGGCATCGAGACCAAGGAACAGTATCTTGCCATGGAGGAGCTGGCAATCGACTATATTCAGGGTTATTATTTCTCCAAGCCCCTTCCGGAGAAGGAATTTCTTGCCTTTTTACGGGAAAATGAGTGGCAGAATCAGGAGGCGGAGGGGGAAGCCATCTCTTAAAGCAGGTACAGCGGCGGTCTGCTTGTGAAAAGTGCATAAACGGGAGGAAAGCTTTCTGTTAAAAATACCCTCTTGTTAATCGGACAGGAGGGTGTTATATTTATCCTATATTGGAAACGTTACCGATATCGTTACCAAGAATGCTTTCGAGCCCAGACGGGCAGAGTGATTTTCAGGAAAGGATTTGTGAATGTTATGAGAAAGAGCGGTGTTTTACTGCCTGTGTCCGCTATCCCATCAAAATATGGGATTGGCGCGTTTTCCAAAGAGGCGTATACCTTTATTGATCTGTTAGAAAAAGCGGGGCAGTCCTATTGGCAGATTCTGCCGCTTGGTCCTACGGGGTATGGGGATTCTCCCTATCAGTCTTTCTCCACGTTTGCGGGGAATCCCTATTATATTGATCTGGAGTCGTTGATCGAAGAAGGCTGGCTGACGAAAAAGGATTGTGAGCAGTATGATTTCGGAGATGACGACGCTTATGTCGATTATGAAAAAATCTATCTGTCGCGATTCAGGGTGTTAAAGAAGGCCTTTCAAAACAGCCGGATCGAGAAAGATGAGGCATATCAGCAGTTTGTGGAGGAGAATGCTTACTGGCTGAAGGATTACGCTCTTTATATGGCGGTGAAGAACGCTTTCGGCGGCAAGAGCTGGGCCCGGTGGGATGAAGATATCAAACTCCGTAAGCCTGCGGCAATGAAGAAATATGCGGAAAAGTATGCGGAAGAAGTGGTGTTTTATCAGTTCCAGCAGTATCTTTTTGCGAAACAGTGGTTTGCACTCAAAGCGTACGCGAATGAAAAGAAGATTGATATTATCGGGGATATTCCGATCTACGTTGCCTTTGACAGTTCGGATACCTGGGCGAATCCCGAATTGTTCCAGCTGGACGAGACGCTGACGCCCGTGGCGGTGGCGGGATGCCCGCCCGATGCGTTTTCCGCGACGGGGCAGCTTTGGGGTAATCCGCTCTACCGTTGGGATTACCATAAAAAGACGGATTACGAGTGGTGGATGAAGCGCATCGGCTACTGCTATCAGCTTTACGATGTGGTGCGAATCGATCATTTCAGAGGTTTTGACGAGTATTATTCGATTCCCTTCGGAGATCCGACGGCGGAGTTTGGGCATTGGGAAAAGGGACCCGGTTATGATATCTTTCGGACTATGAAAGCGAAGCTGGGGAAAAAAGCGGTGATTGCAGAGGATCTTGGATTTTTGACCAAGTCGGTCATTAACCTGGTCAAAAAGACAGGCTATCCCGGTATGAAGATTTTGCAGTTTGCCTTTGACTCCCGCGAAGACAGCGATTATCTGCCGCATAATTACAGTGCGAACAGCATTGTCTATACGGGGACGCATGATAACGATACGACGCTTGGCTGGTATGAGAAGCTGAAACGCAAAGATAAGGCTTTTGCCAAGCAATATCTGAATATCAAAACAAATAAGGACGTCCAGTGGGAGTTTATCAGGGCGGCGATGGCAAGTGTGTCGGATACCTGTGTGATCCCGATGCAGGATTATCTGGGATTGGGAACAGAGGCAAGAACGAACGTGCCCTCCACGCTGGGAACCAACTGGAAGTGGCGGATGCTGCCCGAGAAGTTTACCGAAGAATTGGCGGAGCGGATTCTTACGATGACGAAGCTCTATGCCAGAACAGGAAAATAGAGCGGGCAGGACAGCAGACAAATGCGTCTGTGTGACAGGATAAAGAGCAATTATGACGGGGGTACGGATGGCGGAAATTACGATCAAGGATATCGCAAAAAAGTGTGGCGTGGGAATCAGCACGGTTTCCCGCGCCATCAATAATCACCCGGATATCAATCCGGAGACCAGAAAGATGATTCTGGAAGTGATCGATGAGACGGGCTTTATCCCGAACAACAGCGCCAGGAACTTAAAAAGAACGGATGCCAAATGTATCGCCGTACTGGTAAAAGGTATTACGAACCCTCTGTTTGCCGGCATGATCAAGATCATTGAGGAGGAGACACAGCGAAATAAGTATGCGCTTGTGCTTCGTCATGTGGAGGCGCAGGAGGACGAGATCGACGTGGCGCTGGAACTGGAAAAGGAGAAGCGCCTTCGCGGGATCGTGTTTCTGGGCGGAAAGTTCGAGCATTCCGAGGAGAAGATCAGGAAATTGAAGGTGCCGTTTATTTTCAGTACCATCGGAGTCAATGTGCCGGACCGGATCAATAAAATGGAATTTTCCAACATCGCGGTGGATGACAGGTTGGAGAGCGAACGGATGACCGATTACCTGTTAGCGCTGGGGCATAGAAGGATCGCTCTGATCACGGAGCGCTCAGAGCGTCCCATCGGGCGCCTGCGTACCGAGGGGTATCGCAAGGCTTATGCGGAGCACGGGCTGGAGGTGCCGGAGGAACTGATCTGCTATGTGCAGGAGGACATCGATCATTACTCTATGGAAAACGGCTATCTGACGGCAAAAAAGCTGCTGGAATCGGGCAGGAAAGTGACGGCGATCTATGCGGTAGCGGATTCGTTGGCAATCGGCGCCTGCCGCGCGGTGCTGGAAGCGGGAAAAAGGATTCCCGAGGATATCTCGGTGGCGGGATATGACGGGATCGAGATGGGAGAATATTATAATCCCAAGCTCACAACGATGAAACAGCCGGTGGAGGAAATCGCGAAAAAGACGATACGCCTGCTGTTGGATGTGATCGCGGAACGCAGGGAACATCAGCAGATCGTATTGCCTGCGGAGCTTGTAGTGCGGGATTCTACGGGGCCTTGTGCAGAGTAGGCAGGCGAACGTTTATGAGAACAGGCGTGAATCAAGCCTGTACGGAATGACGGGGAGCTTGTCTTGCAATGAGAGGCTGCAGGGAAAGGATGTGCCATGGAAATAGAACGCAAATTTACCGTAACCAAACTGCCCGATGATTTGGAAACTTATCCCTGTCATATCATCGAACAGGCTTATCTCAATACGGACCCGGTGGTCAGGGTCCGCCGTGAGGACGATTCTTTTTACATGACTTATAAGGGGAAGGGGCTGCTTGCCAGAGAGGAGTATAACCTCCCCTTAAATGAGGCGTCTTACTATCATCTGCGCGAAAAGGCGGACGGCAATGTGATCAGCAAAAGACGCTATGTGATACCGATTCAGGAACCGACATTTGATATGACACGCTTGTCATCTTCTGGGAAGAAAATTGACCAAATCAGTCTATCCGTGGAACTGGATCTTTTTGAACCACCGTTTGCACCGCTGGTCATCGCGGAGGTGGAGTTCCCGGATCGGGAAACAGCGGAGGCATTCCAGTTGCTTGACTGGTTCAGTCAAGATGTGACAAACGATCCTACCTACCATAATTCCAATTTAAGCAAACAGAAATTTGCCTGATTACCTTCATGCAGGAGTTTTTACAAAGGCATGCGTCGGGAATTTCAAATTTTGGCTGCGATTTTTAGGTTTCAGATAAGAGGGTAAGCATTTCTTCTTTTTCGAGGGCATTCTCCGCGCAGACTTTCTCGTCGGCATTGGCAATTCCCAGACTTTCCGCTAAGCTTTCATAGGACGCTTCGTCCGTTTCTTCACCCATCGAAAAATATTCGGTAATGCCTTCGCCGGTATAGACGTCGTTTTCGTCATAGACGGCATTGTAGACGTAATTTAACAGGGGTACATCGCTGTCGGTGAGCGTATGGTTATGATCGATCCTGTAGTAAGAGCAGCCGTAACCGCCTTCGTCTCCGCCGCCGTTCCAGCGTGCAAATTCACACAAGATCCCTGTCCGCTCGAAATAGGTCAGTTCTACGGTACTGAGAGCATCCGCCATACAAAAGAGGGTGTCATCCTTCACTGTGTAAATGGAATAAGTCAGATCATAGCTGTCGTAAACCATCAGTTCCGGGGTGTCGTCATTGTCCAGGAAAATCAGGGAAAATAATGCGTTTTCGTTTGTGTTTTCCGTGACGGCCTGCGCGTAAACGTCCTGATAGCTGTGTGGCGTTGTTTCAGTGGTGGGAGCATGGGCAGGCGTTTTCGGCTCGTTGCCTGTGGGAGCGCAGGCAGACAAGAGCAGAAGGAGGAACAGAGTGGCAGATAAGAGTTTTTTGCGCATGATGATAGCTCCTTGTTTGAGATGGTATTTTGTAATGTTTGGATTGCTTGCGTATGTCAAGTTTAAGGCGGTGGTCAACCTATTATTTTTTGCAATAATGCTTCCTGTAGTACCTGTGAGAAGTTAAGACCCAGAGAAAGCGCTTCTTCGTTAAGCTATTCTGGGATGGTAAGTGTTTTTTTCACAGCTTTGGAATTTGTGCGTTTTTGATAAGCAAGCATATCAAATTCAATGATGACGCAACATTCTCCTGTAGAGAGAGTGATATCATAGGGCTGTGAGGGAGCAGGAATTACCTGATTTTCCTTTTTTCGGCAGATAAGGGCAAGACCGAGGGCTTCAAAAGCCATTTCATAAGCGGTCTGCATATCTTCTCCCTGTGTCATACATTCCGGCAGATCGGGAAAGGTAATCCAGAAACCGCCTTCCTCTGCGGTATGAAAGATAGCTGGATAAAATAGTTTTTCCATATGCGTGGCTCCTTTACATCACGGTATTATTTTAAGCCTGCCTGTTTTAGAATAGCCTGCTCAAGTCCCTTTTTTAGCTTGAGATTCCTTTTCTTTAGCAAAATCATTGTAGTACGTATAAATACGTATGTCAATTGTCGAGTACACTTGGATTTATGTGGCGAATTGCCGTGATTACGTACGGTGCAGAATGACCGTACTGACCAAATGTAAATGATAGGGATACGATAACACAGGGCAGAAGATGTGTCAAGAATTGATGAAAATTAGCAGTTGACAAAGCGACATATATGTCGCATAATGGAAAGCGACACAGGTGTTGCAAAAAACGACTTGAAAATGGAGGAAAATTGAAAAATAAGTCTGATGACCTTATTTTTCAATCGCGAGTTTGTGTCGGAGCCACAAACTCGGAATCGCAGAGCAAAATTTGAGATTTTGCTCGCGTGTCGTCGCGAAAAGATGCTCCGACATGGAGGAAAGAATGAGTCAAAAAGGGGACAAGACAAGGCAGGGCATTCGGGAAAAGGCATATCGCCTGTTCGCGGAAAAGGGATTTAAGGAAGTTACCATGAAAGATATCTGTGAAGCGACAGGACTTAGCCGCGGCGGACTGTACCGCCATTATGAAAGCACGGAACAGATTTTTTTGGAGATTGTCAATGGCTTTTCCAATCGACAGAAAAGCGATGTATTTGTGAAGATGGAGCAGCATATCCCGGCGGCTGACATATTGGAGGAACTTCTTGCGAAATATGAGAGCGAAATGATGGACTGCGAAAATTCCATCAGTCTTGCTATTTACGAGTTTTACAGTAATCCGACGATTGGCAAAGAAGATAATTCTGTGAAAAAACAGTATGAAATTTCAAAGGAAGTGTGGGCAGCACTGATCAATTATGGAATCGGCACCAATGAATTTCAGTGTGTGGACCCGGAAGCCGTTTTTCATGTGCTCGTATTTGCCTATCAGGGGGTGCGAATGTACAGCAGGCTAATGAAAATAGATTCAGAGATTCCTGTTCAGATTGTAGGAGAAATCAAAAGTCTTTTGCTGAAGAAAGATTGAAAAAAATTTTGACATGGAAGGAAGATTGAAAAATGAAAAATCACGCTGATGTTATGAAAAATGATATTATTTTGATCAGACCGACTTTAGAGTTGAGGGAAGAAGCGCTTGCTTACCGCGAGGAACACTTTCAGCAGGGCGAAAGGATTATTTATGGGAGTGAGCTGTTTGACAAGACGGAAAGCTATGAGGAATGGCTGACTGGCGTAACGCGAAACACTGACCCGAAAACGGTAAATGAAAACTGGGTCGTCACCGACACCTTTTTTGCAGTCAGAGAACGTGACGCAAGGATTGTCGGGATCATCGATTTGCGGCATACGCTGAATGAATTTTTGAAAGACTTGGGGCATTGCGGTTACAGTGTGCGCCCGTCTGAGAGAAGGAAGGGGTATGCGACAGAGATGTTATGTAAACTTGTTGAGATCGCAAAAGAAGCGGGGATGAAAGAACTGCAAATTTCCGTGGAAAGGGAAAATACGGCGTCAAGAAAAGTGATAGAAAAGAATGGCGGCGTGTATGAGCGGAGTTTTGTCTTTGAGGGGGAAGCGGCGGATATTTATCGGATCGGTTTGTGAAGAAAAAGGTGTAGGGTCTTACCGTAGCATAAGACCTTACACCTTGGTTATTGGGTTACGTTGTGCTTAACTTTCGATACCTTCAATTACCCGTGACAAATCGCGTTGCAGTTTCTTTTCGAGTTTTTCATATTCCTTGTCGCGAAAATTGCCGCGACAAGCACAGTGCAGAATGACCGTACAGATCAAATGTAAATGATAGAGATACCATAACACAGGGCGGAAGATGTGCCAAGGGCTTCATTGGATGGGGGCAATGGCTGAACGGAAAAAGAAAGATGCGACATTGTGAATTAGACAGTTGTGTGATATAATTCGGTAACGTTAATTACCGTAAGGTGTAGACAACAAAAGAGATTATGTAAATAATGCTATGGAGAGACGTCATGCAAAACATTGAAATCACGACGAAACGTCTGACCCTGAAACCCTTGGGCAGCGAATACCTGGAAACGGTGAACGCCTACGCCACCGACTATGAAAACACCAAATATATGATACATCTGCCGAATGAGAACAGAGAGGAAACGGCAGCGTTTCTGGCAGGGGTAGATGCGGAGTGGGCAAAGGAGTCGCCTGCGTCTTATAAATTTGCAATGCTCTATCAGGGAAAGCAGATCGGTGCGGTCGGCATCTATTTTGAAGACAGCATCGGGGAGCTTGGCTGGATCATCAATAAAAAGTATTGGCGAAAAGGGTTTGCTTATGAGGCGGCAAACGCCCTCGTCGCTTATTGTACGGAGCATATGGGAACGACACATTTTATTGCTCACTGCGATACGGAAAATACCGCTTCTTACAAGGTCATGGAAAAGTTGGGCATGACCAGAACCGGGGAGTGGGGCGGCAGAAGGAACCGGGCGGCGGAGGAGGATAGTTTCGAGTATCAGTACGAACTGATTTTATAGAGGGATTTGGAGGCATGAATCACGATCTGACAAAAGGCAATGTAACAGGTTCGCTGCTTACCTTCGCGGCGCCGATGATCCTCGGCAATTTATTGCAGCAGTGCTACAACATAGCGGACACCTGGGTGGTGGGGAAATTCGTAGGTGCTGATGCGCTGGCGGCGGTCGGTTCCTCCTATGCTTTGATGACGTTTCTCAATTCGCTGTTGATCGGTCTTTGCATGGGCGGCGGCGCTGTCTTTTCCTATTATATTGGCAAGGGCGACAGGGAGAGGGTGCGCATCTGTGCGCAGACGGCCTTTGTGCTGATCGGGGTGCTGGCGGCGGCGCTCACGCTGCTGTCGCAGGGACTGATGCACCCGATCCTCATGCTGCTGCGCACGCCGACGGAACTTTACGGGATGACAAGGGACTATCTGGCGGTGGTCTTCTGGGGGATTTTCTTTGTCTTTCTATATAATTATTTTGCCTTTCTGCTGCGTGCGCTGGGCAATTCCGTGGCGCCGCTTTATTTTTTGGGAGTGGCGTCGGTGCTCAACATCGTGCTGGACTTATTTTTTGTGTGTGGTCTGAAACGGGGGCTTATCGGCGCGGCGGAGGCGACGGTGATCGCGCAGGCAATCTCGGGGCTGGGGCTTGGTATGTATCTTTGGGAAAAAGAGCCGTACTACCGTTTTTCCCTGAAACGCTTCCTGCGAGAGGAGAAGCCTGTGGGAGAGATCTGCGGCTACTCCCTGATGACAGGGGTGCAGCAGTCGGTGATGAATTTTGGGATTTTAATGGTGCAAAGTCTGGTCAACAGTTTTGGCCCCACGGTGATGGCAGCGTTTGCGGCCACCGTGAAAATCGACACCTTTGCCTATATGCCGGCGCAGGAGTTCGGCAATGCTTACTCTATTTTTATTTCGCAGAATTTCGGCGCGGGAAAACGGGAGCGGGTCAGGGAGGGAACGAGAAAGGCAATGACGGTTTCCGCAATTTTTTGCGGCGTGATCTCGGTGCTGGTATTTGCCTTTGCAAGGTTTCTGATGCTGATTTTTGTGGATGGCGGGGAGACGGAGATCATCAGGATCGGGATGCAGTATCTGCGGATCGAGGGCGCTTTCTACATCGGCATTGGAATCTTGTTTTTACTTTACGGGTATTTTAGAGGCGTGAACAGACCGGGCGTGTCCCTGGTGCTGACGGTGATTTCTCTGGGGACAAGGGTGGTGCTTGCTTATGTTTTGGCGGCAATTCCGTCTATTGGCGTTCTCGGGATCTGGTGGGCGATCCCGATCGGCTGGGCGCTGGCGGATGTGACGGGAGTTTTGCTGATGCATATGAGAAGATATGTTATCGCTGCATAGCACTGGCTATTGCAGAAAAATAAATTGCTATAGCCAATGCTTTTCCTAAACAAAAATAAAAATTTAGGGAGGCAGTTATGGGGCTATATGAGAGCAGAAGAAATTCTGCCTATTGAAGTAATCGAACTGATACAGCAGTATGTGGACGGAGAAACTATTTATATCCCGCGTAAGTCGTCAAACAGGCAGGCGTGGGGAGCGGGCACGCAGATCAAACAGGAGCTTCTTTCGCGCGACAGGCAGATATATCAGGATTATCTTGCGGGAAGTGGGACGGAGGAGTTAGCCGATAAATATTTTCTTTCGGAAAAGAGCATACAGCGTATCCTGAGAGTACAGAAGTGTTCTTAAAAAATGGGAGAAGAAGGCATGAGGCTGACGCTTTGGCGGGGACCTCATGTTTTTCTGCTTTGGAAAATCTTATGTATTATAATGAAGTTTTGCTGTGTTATGGAATTTCTGCGGATGAATTAAAGCAGGCATATACTGCAAAGTTTGAAAAAAATATGACGCGTTGGTAATTTTCGGTTTATCAGTTTTTGGCAATTCTGTTATGATCTCTGTGCTGTTCATAAACCTTCTCCCATCTATGCTGCAATTTCTATGTTTATTTATGGAAAGCGCTGTTCCAACCCGTCAGGGTGTTCCTTGTTATCGTATCACAAATGCACATAGAATGCTCATCTTTTTTTAGAAAAATGCGTGAGGTGGCAGGCGGGATGCGGCTGTGGTATGTTTTGGAAAGAGAGGATAGATTGAAAAATCAGCGCAGAAATGGCGGACTTTTTCACCAAGCGTCTGCATGACTATGAGGAGCATATGTCCATCTGGGAGAAATCTTATCAGATGTTTGCCGATTGCTTACCATCAGACTGTCGGAAGCTTTTGGATTTAGGGTGCGGAACGGGCTTAGAGCTTGACAGGATCTGGCAAAGAGACCCGCGGATAGAAGTCACGGGCATCGATTTATGCCGGGATATGCTTGATAAGCTGCAGGCAAAGCACAGCGATAAAAAACTTGTTACGGTATGTGAGGACTACTTTCAATATGATTTAGGTCATGAAATGTGGGATGCGGTCATTTCCTTTGAGAGTCTGTATCATTTTCTGCCCGAGCAAAAGGAGACACTTTATCAAAAAGTTTATCACAGCCTGGAGGACGGCGGCATTTTCCTTTTGGGGGATTACATTGCCTGCTGTGATGATGAGGAGGAACTGTTGCGTAATGTGTGTCTGAAAAAGAGGCAGAAACAGGGAATAGCGGAGGAGTGTTTTGTGCATTTCGATATCCCGCTCACGCTGGAACATGAAACGAGGATTATGGAAAAGGTCGGCTTCCATATCGAGAAAGTGTTGGAGGATCCGGACGGAGCAACGATTATCATAGCAAAGAAAGAATAACGAAAGGAGACCACATTTATTGAATATGAAATGATACCAAGCGACTCTTTTTCGGTGATTCGCGGCTGTGCGGAATGCGGGAGAAAAGCGCATTATGAAAGGCAGAAAGTTTCTTCTATCCCGAAAGAGGAATATCAGCGTTTTCTGGACAATGACGAAGAACTGGCGCTAAGGTATGGCAGAGAGATACGGCTGTTTCAGAAAAACAAGGCGGAGGTTGACATGGAAAGAGCAGCTGCCGCAGAGCGTTTCTTTCCTCATAGGTGCCGAAGGATTTCCGCAAACGGATTGACTGATTTTTAAGAATGGTATTATACTAATAGAAAAGTTTCGGAATGGAGGAAAACATGAATAAGATTGCAATTTTTTTCGCAACGGGATTTGAGGAGATCGAGGCGCTGACGGTGGTGGACATCCTGCGCAGGGCACAGGAGACGGTAGAGATGGTCTCCATCACGAACGAGCGGCACGTCACAAGTTCGCACGGCGTGGAAGTGACGATGGACAAGATCTTTTCCGAGGTCAATTTTGATGAGACAGATGTGTTGGTGCTTCCGGGCGGGATGCCGGGCACGAAGAATCTGGAAGCCTTTGCACCGCTGATGGAGCAGGTGGATGCCTTTGTGAAAGCGGGCAAGCTGGTGACGGCGATCTGCGCCGCGCCGAGTATCCTGGGACATCGCGGGCATCTGAAAGGAAAGAAGGCATGTTCCTTCCCGAGTTTTGAAGACCATTTGGAAGGCGCGGAGGTGAAGCGGGAGCCGGCTGTGATCGACGGCAATATCATCACCGGGCGCGGCATGGGCGCGGCAATTCCCTTCGGGCTTGCCATTCTGGAAAAGCTGCAGGGAAAAGAAGCTGCGGAAGCACTGGCGGAGAAGATCGTGTTTCTAGGGAAAACAAATAGAGGATAATAGGGATGGTCAATCAGAACGTCTTGGAAAAAACAGATGCTTTATTGCAAAAATATAAAGAACGCTGGGGAAGGGACGTTTGCTTAAACTATCTGCCACCCGAAATGACACAGGAAAAACTTGTAGTAGTATTGGAACGTATTGTAGAGACCGGTGAAAGCGTTTTGGTCGGCTGGAATAAACTACCATAATAAAAAAAATTCACCCGAACATACTAACATCAAGATAAGCGGCAGACAGATTGCGCAGTCAAAAGGCTTAAAGTCAGGAGACAAGCGCATGAAGAAAGCGCTTGTCTCAAATATAGATGAAGCATCAAAGGATGTAAACGTATTTCGGAGGTGAAAAGAAATGGCAAGCAACAAATCCAATAGAACTGAGGTTCCTGAGGCTAAGGCAGCTATGGACCGCTTCAAGACTGAGGTTGCGTCTGAACTGGGCGTAAACCTGAAAGAGGGTTACAACGGTGACCTGACTTCTAAGGAAGCAGGTTCCATCGGCGGCGAGATGGTTCGTAGAATGATCAAGAAGCAGGAAGAGCAGATGAAGTAACAATCAGCAGGAAAAAAGGATGCCTCGCTTGTGAAAACACAGGCGGGGCATTCTTATGTTATGCTTTTTTCTAATAAGCAGATTCGAGATGCTTCGCATCTCTCATTCGCGTTGCTCGTCATAAGTCCCTCGAATCATTCGCTCATGCAAGCATGACGCCTGCTTCGTGTGCCTTCTGATTCTGCTTATTCGCGAAAAATCTCTAGTATTTTCCAAGGTCTTGTGCTATAATGTCTGAGTGACTTTATTTACAGGCTGAAAATCTTATATATATAGAAGAAAGAGAGCAGCAAGAGGAATTGAAGGAGGAACCGATCGCATGAGTTTACAGGTGGAAAAATTAGAGAAAAACATGGCGAAACTGACCATCGAGGTGGATGTGGATACCTTTGATAAGGCAGTCGAGAAGGCTTACCAGAAGGAGAAGAACAAAATCTCCATTCCGGGCTTTCGGAAAGGCAAAGTGCCGCGCCAGATGGTAGAGAAGATGTACGGTAAGGAAGTGTTTTTTGAGGAAGCGGCAAATATCGTGATCCCTGACGCCTATGACAAGGCGCTTGACGAGTGCGAGGAGGATATCGTTTCTTCCCCGAAGATCGAGGTGACGCAGATCGCTGCCGGCAAACCTTTTGTCTTTACGGCAGAGGTGGCTTTAAAGCCTGAGGTGAAGCTTGGCAAGTATAAGGGCGTGAAGGTTGATAAGATCGAAACGGCGGTGACGGACGAGGAAGTTGACGCTGAGATCGAAAGGGAACGCGAAAAAAGCGCGAGAAACGTCACGGTGGACGATCGCCCGGTAGAGGATGGCGACATGACGACCCTGGATTTTGAAGGGTTTGTGGACGGTGTTGCTTTCGAGGGCGGAAAAGGAGAAAGCTATCCGCTTACCATTGGTTCCGGTGCCTTTATTCCCGGCTTCGAGGAGCAGCTTATCGGTGCGAAGATCGGCGAGGAGACAGAGGTAAAGGTGACCTTCCCCGAGGATTATCAGGCGGAGCATTTACAGGGGAAGGAAGCGGTCTTTAAGTGCACGGTGAAAGAGATCAGAAAGAAGGAGCTTCCCGAGCTGAATGATGAGTTCGCAAGCGATGTGTCCGAGTTTGAGACGCTTGCCGAGTACCGCGAGGATGTGAAGAAAAACCTGGAAGAACAAAAGAAAAAAGACGCGGAAGCACAGAAGGAGGATGCTGCGGTAAAAGCTGCCGTGGAGGATTCCGAAATGGATATCCCTGAGGCGATGCTGGAGACACAGCAGAAGCGGATGGTGGAGGAGTTTGCGCAGCGTATCACCATGCAGGGCTTGTCTATGGAGCAGTATTTCCAGTTTACCGGTACGGATTATCAGCAGATGGTAGAGCAGGTGAAGCCGCAGGCGGAGGAACGCATCCGCTCCAGACTGGTGCTTGAGGCAGTGGCGAAGGCGGAGAAGCTCGAAATTACCGACGAGGAGTACGAGGATGAGTTAAAGACCATGGCTGACGTTTACCAGATGGAACTCGAAAAGGTAAAGGAGCTTATGGACAATCGCGCGGAAAAAGACATCAAACTGGATTTGTTGGTCAAAAAAGCCGCTGCATTTATCGCTGATAACGCGAAAGAAAGTAAGGCAAAATAAAAGAAAAATAAAAGATTAGGAGGTGCGCTATGCCTTTAATACCTTATGTCATTGAACAAACGTCCAAAGGAGAACGGTCTTACGATATTTATTCCAGACTGTTAAAAGAGAGGATCATTTTTCTCGGTGAGGAAGTAAACGACGCCAGTGCCAGTGTGGTCGTGGCGCAGCTTCTCTTTCTGGAATCCGAAGATCCCGAGAAGGACATCAACCTTTACATCAACAGCCCCGGCGGTGTGATTACGGCGGGAATGGCAATCTACGATACGATGCAGTTTATCAAGTGTGATGTGTCAACCGTTTGTATCGGTATGGCAGCCAGCATGGGCGCCTTCCTTCTGGCAGGCGGGACGAAGGGCAAGAGAATGGCCCTGCCGAATGCGGAAATCATGATTCATCAGCCGGCAGGCGGTGCACAGGGGCAGGCTACCGAGATCGAAATCTCGGCGAGGCACATCTTGGCGACCAAAGAGAAGATGGCAAGGATCATGGCGGAGAATACAGGGCAGGACTATGAGGTGATCATGGCGGATACGGAGCGGGATAACTGGAAGACCGCGGAGGAGGCGCTTGCCTACGGACTGATCGACCGCATCATTACCAGTCATGCCAGCACAGACTGAAGTAAATTCCTGCGGAATTAACTTCACGAGCACTGCTTCGCAGGCTCGGCATTTCGCGGAGAACTTCTAAGATTTATCTAAGAGAATGCCTGAAATGCGGCATTCTCTGCATGAATAGTTTGATTATGAATGCAATGGAATGAGGAATAAGATGGCAGGGAAGATTTCTGAGGAAAAAGTGAGATGTTCTTTTTGTAATAAGACGCAGGATCAGGTGAAAAAGATGATCGCCGGTCCGGGTGGCGTCTATATCTGTGATGAGTGCGTGGATATCTGTGCTGACATCATAGAGGAGGAATATGAGGAAGGTGCGGAAATTGAGGAGATGGAGATCAATCTCCTGAAACCGGTGGAAATCAAGAACTTTCTCGATGAGTATGTAATCGGACAGGAGGAGGCCAAGAAGGTGATGGCTGTCTCCGTCTACAATCATTACAAGAGGGTGACGGCGCCTCAGGACGATGAGGACGAGGTGGAGCTGCAAAAGAGTAATATCATCATGATTGGTCCCACGGGTTCCGGTAAGACGTATTTGGCGCAGACCCTGGCAAAGATCATCAACGTGCCCTTCGCGATCGCGGACGCCACGACGCTTACGGAAGCGGGCTATGTGGGTGAGGATGTGGAGAACATCCTCTTAAAGCTGATTCAGGCGGCGGACTATGATATCGACAGAGCACAGTATGGCATTATCTATATTGACGAGATTGATAAGATCACCAAAAAGGGAGAGAACGTGTCCATCACCAGAGATGTTTCGGGTGAGGGCGTGCAGCAGGCGCTCTTAAAGATCATCGAGGGGACGGTGGCAAGCGTACCGCCGCAGGGCGGCAGGAAGCATCCGCATCAGGAACTTTTGCAGATCGATACGTCCAATATTCTCTTTATCTGCGGCGGCGCTTTTGACGGGCTGGAAAAGATCGTAGAGGAGCGGCTGGATCGTCACTCAATCGGCTTTAACGCACAGGTAGCGGAAAAGAGCGGCAAAGAGATCGGTGCGATCTTAAAAGAAGTGACGCCACAGGATCTGATGAAGTTTGGATTGATCCCGGAATTTATCGGGCGTGTGCCGGTGACGGTAGCGCTGGAAGGGCTGGATCAGGAGGCGCTGGTGCGCATTTTGCGGGAACCGAAAAACGCGCTCATCAAGCAGTATAAAAAGCTGTTTTCTTTCGACGAGGTGAAGCTTTCCGTGGAGGAGGATGCGGTGCAGGAGATCGCGAGACTTGCCCACGAGAGAAAGACCGGGGCGAGAGGATTGCGCTCTATCTTAGAGAAAGTGATGATGGATGTGATGTACGAGATTCCCTCGGATGACAGCATCGCGGAATGTATCCTCACGAAAAAGGCGGTGGACGGCGAGGATAAACCGACCGTGAGATACCGCGACAGATTGTTGCAGGCTAAATAGGAAGAATGAACGTCGCCAGAATCTTTTGGCGACGTTTCCAACATGAGAAGAACTTCTAATCACTCGCAGCAAGGGCAGAAGTAAATTCCTTCGGAATTAACTTCACGAGCGCTGCTTCGCAGGCTCGGCTGAGTTCGCAAAAGCAGCATAGCTGCTTTGAAGTTCTAAGTCTCATGTAGTGATAGGGATAAGTTTATGGATCAGTTAAAACAATTGGAAAATGGAATCGGCAGTGCGGATGCCATCAATTTGTTGCCGCAGGATGCGCTCCCGGCGGTGACCATACGGGGATTGACGATCCTGCCCGGTATGGTGATTCACTTTGATTTGAACAAGGGACCCTCGATCGCGTCTGTCGAGCAGGCAATGCTGGGAGATCAGAGGCTTGTTGCTGTGACAAGAAAAGATGACGGGGAGGACGCACCGGATTTTGAGGGAATCTACCATGTGGGGACGCTTGTGTTGATCAGACAGGTCAGTAAGCTGCCCGGGCAAATTTTGCGCGTATTGGTGGAGGGGCTTTCCAGAGTCCGCATTTATGCGATTTCTCAGAATGATACGGGAATTATGACAAGAGTGTCATATGAAAAGGATGACAATTCAGACATTGATGCGCTTACGGAGGAGGCGATGACCAGAACGGTCAAAGAGTCTCTTGACGCCTACGGCGCTTTTTTTCCCAAGGTGGGAAAGGCAGTGAAGGATCAGATCGAGGAGGGCATGTCGCTCGGTAAATTGTTAGACTGCATCACCATCAATATGCCGCTTAACACAGAGGATAAGCAGAAGGTATTGGGTGCAATTTCGGTGCGGGAGCGGTTTTCGATCCTGACAGGCATCCTTATGCGCGAGGTGGAGGTCATTCGCATCAAGAACGATCTGGCAAAGGATATCAGGCAGCGGATCGATAAGAATCAGCGGGATTATATTTTGCGGGAACAGATGCAGTATATCAAAGAGGAGCTGGGGGAGAATAATACCGATTCTGACGCGCAGCATTTTTTAGCCGAGGCGGAGAAGCTGAAAGCGAAGGAGGAAGTCAAGGAGAAAATCCGCAAGGAGATCACACGCTATACCAACGTGTCCGGCAGCAGTTCCGAGAGCGCGGTGGAGAGGGCTTACATCGAGACGCTTTTGGAACTTCCGTGGGATAAGGTTTCGCGGGACAGCAAGGATCTGGAACGGGCGGAAAAGATCTTAAATGACCAGCATTACGGTCTGGAAAAGGTAAAAGAGCGGATGTTGGAGTTTTTAGCCGTGCGGATGTTGACGGGAAAGGCGGGCAGTCAGATCATCTGTCTGGTCGGACCGCCGGGAACGGGAAAAACTTCGATTGCCAAGAGCGTGGCGGAGGCGCTGAACAGGCAGTATGTGCGCATCTGTCTGGGCGGTGTGCGGGATGAGGCGGAAATCAGAGGCCACAGGAAGACCTATGTGGGCGCTATGCCCGGACGAGTGGCGGCAGCCTTAAAGCAGGCGGGCGTTAAAAATCCGTTGATGCTCTTAGACGAAATCGATAAGCTGGGGAACGATTACAAGGGAGACCCTTCCTCGGCACTTTTGGAAGTACTGGACGGAGAGCAGAATCATGCGTTCAGAGATCATTATGTGGAGATACCGCTCGATCTTTCCCAGGTGCTTTTTATTGCCACGGCAAACAGTCGTGAAGGGATTCCGCGTCCGCTCTTAGACCGTATGGAGGTCATTGAAGTCAACAGTTATACCGCCAATGAAAAGTTCCATATTGCCAGAGAACATCTGGTAAAGAAGGCGATGAAGAAAAACGGTGTCCGCAAGACGGAAGTAGCATTCTCTGACGAAGCGCTTAGAGATATCATCCGTTTTTATACCAAAGAGGCCGGCGTGCGCGGGCTGGAGCGTCAGATCGGCGCAGTCTGCCGCAAGGAGGCAAGGGAGATCGTCAAGCGTCGCAAAGAAAGAATGACTGAAACGGTCAATGTTACGCCGGAAAATTTGGAGCACTATTTGGGAAAGCCGAAATACAGGCAGGATAAGGTAAATAAGAAGCCGGAGATCGGCATCGTCCGAGGGCTTGCCTGGACCAGTGTGGGCGGCGATACTTTGCAGATTGAAGTGAATCTGATGCCCGGTGAAGGAAAGATTGACCTAACTGGTCAAATGGGAGACGTCATGAAGGAATCGGCGCGCACAGCCTTAAGTTATGTGCGTTCCGTCAGCGGTAAATATAAGATGGCGGAGAACTTCTATAAAAAGCATGATTTTCACATCCACATCCCCGAGGGCGCGGTGCCAAAGGACGGTCCTTCCGCCGGAATCACCATGGCGACGGCACTGCTCTCCGCAGTGACAAGGACGTCTGTGCGGGCGGATCTGGCGATGACCGGAGAAGTCACTTTACGGGGGCGGGTGCTTCCGATCGGCGGCTTGAAAGAAAAACTCTTGGCGGCAAAGACGGCGGAGGTAAAAACCGTTCTGGTGCCAAAGGAGAATGAGAAGGACGTCGAGGAGATCTCGGAGGAAATCAGGGAAGGCTTGGAGATCATCTTTGTGGAGACCATGGAGGAAGTGGCAAATCATGCGCTGTTGTTCCATGGAAAAGGTGCGTAACAAGTTGGAGATTTTGAACGTGAGGCATCGTTATAACTGATAGAATGAGGGAGAGTTCGTATGGTCATCAAAAACGTAAATTTGGAGACGGTCTGCGGCGTGACCAGTAAGCTGCCGGAAAACAGCCTGCCGGAGATCGCCTTTGCGGGAAAGAGCAATGTGGGAAAATCTTCCCTCATCAATGGCCTGATGAATCGCAAGTCGCTGGCGCGCACCAGTTCTTCCCCGGGAAAGACACAGACCATCAATTACTATAATATCAATGGGGAACTGTATTTTGTGGATCTGCCCGGTTACGGGTATGCCACCGCCAATGAAAAGGTGAAGGCGACCTGGGGGAAGATGATCGAGGACTATCTGCACCAGTCCAAGCAGATACGGGCAATCTTTTTATTGATCGATATCCGTCATGCGCCTTCGGAGAACGACAGGATCATGTATGATTGGATCGTGAGCAGAGGATACCATCCGATCATCATTGCCACGAAGCTTGACAAGATCAAGCGCAGTCAGGTGGAAAAGCATAAAAAGATGATTTGTGACACGCTTGACGTTGAAGATGACACGATTGTCATACCGTATTCCGCCTTGAATAAACAGGGACGGGAAGATATTTATGATCTGCTGGACGAACTGCTTGCCGTAAACGAGTAAGTTTCGCAAGGATTGCGCAGTAATACGGCGCAGGCATGGAGGAAAGTATGAAGCACAATGCAAGGATTTATATTAAGGTGACTTTGAATCTGCTTACCGCGCTGGCGGTCTTGCTTTTGTGCATTTTTCTTTTGCCCAGATTGATCTGGTTTTTTATGCCTTTTATTATGGGGTGGATCATTTCCCTGATCGCTTCCCCGGTCGTGCGCTTTTTTGAGGAAAAACTCAAGGTAAGGAGAAAGGCCGTTTCAGCGGTCGTGATCGTGGCGGTGTTAGCGGTGGTGGTGCTTTTTGTCTATCTGCTGATCGTCAAGCTGATCAGGGAAAGTGTCAACTTTTTCAATGAGATACCGAATATTTGGAACACCATTTTGGCGGAGTTTAATAAGGTGGGGCAGAATCTGCAGGGTGTCTATAACAGGATGCCGGCGGATATGCAGGCTACGATCGATCATATAATAGAAGAAATGGGAGATTATATCAGTAACATCACAGGAAAGATTGAGCTGCCTTCTTTTGAGGCAGTGGGAAATGCGGCAAAGCAGATCCCGGATATCTTTTTGGCTGTGGTAATGTGTCTGCTTTCAGCCTACTTTTTTGTGGCGGATAAGGGGTATGTGGCCGCGGCGGCAGAGAAGTTTGTGCCGGCTTCGGTACGTTATCATTTTGACCTCATCCGCAGGAGCTTCCGCAATGCGGTCGGAGGCTATTTTCGCGCCCAGTTTAAGATCGAGTGTTGGATCTATATCCTGCTGGTGATCGGGCTGATGATTCTGGAGGTCGATTATGCCTTTTTGGTTGCCTTTGGCATTGCAATCCTTGACTTTCTGCCGGTATTCGGTACGGGTACGGTGATGGTTCCGTGGGCGGTGATCGAATTATTGTCGGAAAATTACAGGATGATGTTTGGTCTGATTGCCATCTGGCTGATCGGGCAGCTGGTACGTCAGGTAATCCAGCCCAAGATCGTAGGCGATTCGATTGGAATGGATGCGATACCGACATTGTTCCTGCTCTATATCGGCTACCGCGTGGCAGGAGTAATGGGGATGATCCTTGCGGTGCCGATCGGAATTATTCTGATCAATCTTTACGAGGAAGGGGCTTTCGACACGACAAGACAGAGTCTGCGGATCCTGATGGCCGGCTTTAATCATTTCAGACGGATACGACCGGAAGATATGGCAGTCGTGGAGGAATACGAGAGAGAGACAAAGGATATCTACAAACAGGGGATCGAGCAGGATAAGGCATTGCAGGAACAGCTTCAGGAGGCTTCGCAGATTAAGATCGAGGAACCGAAGATCATCAAAAAATTTAAGGATAAGAAAAATCAAAAGTAGACAGCGGGAGAACACGCGTGCAAAAAAGAAAAATGTGGAAACTCTTTTTTGCTATCTACATTTTAGTTGTCATAAAGGTCATTATCTTCAAATATCCCTATCAGGAGCTTGCAAAAATTGCGGCTTCATGGCGCAGAGGCGTTATTTTTGAGGGGTTGGGCACGGCTAACTTTACGCCTTTTAAAACAATAAAAATGTATATAGATTATGCTTATAAATTGAACAGTGTGGAAAATCTGGCAGGCAATGTGCTGGTGTTTGTGCCCTTTGGGGTGCTCTTTCCACTGGTGGCAAGGGATGGGGAGTGCTTTTTTGTGATGCTCTTAAATGCCTTTGTATTTGTGCTGGGGATCGAGGTCTTTCAGCTTTTCAGCGCATTTGGGGCGTTTGATGTGGATGATCTTCTGCTAAACTGCTTCGGTGCGGCGCTTGGCTTTGGCATTTATCGTTTGCTGCGGTTTTATATGGCGGGGAGAAAGGGAGGGACATAAATTGTGACATATGTGTCATTAGGATTTTATCTCTTTTTAGCTTTGTTATTACTTGTTTATTTTATCATGCCTTTACGGTTTCGATGGGTGGTCCTGCTTGCAGGCAGCACGGCATTTTATATCCTGTTAAGCTGGGATGGTTTCCCGATGCTGCTGTTTACGCTGCTTTTGTCGTATGGAGCAGGGCTGTTGCTTGCCTTTTTGAAGGAACGCCCGCAAACGTCCGTTCTTTTGCAAAAAAGTGTGCTGGCAGTGTCGATTTTATTGGTGATGGCGCCTTGGTTTGTGATCAAAAACGGGAGCTTTCTGTTGGGACATGCGATTTGGGGGCACATCGTGCCGCTGGGGATATCCTTTTACACACTGCAGATTGTGTCTTATTTGGCGGATGTACATAGCGGCAGGATATCCGCTCAAAAAAATCCCGCCAAATATGCCCTGTTTGTTTTGTTTTTCCCGCAGATCGTGCAGGGACCGATGCCGCGTTATGCGCAGTTGGCGGATCAGCTTTATGAAGGGCATTTGTTTGACGAGAAGCAGTTTGTCAAGGGAATGCAGCTGATCCTATGGGGATTCTTTCTCAAATTCCTGATTGCCGACAGGGCATCGATCGTCGTAAATATTATCTTTGAAAATCCCTCCCAATATCAGGGCAGCTATGTATTGGTGGCGGCTGTCTTATACAGTATTGAGCTATATGCCGATTTTCTGTCCTGTGTCACGCTCTCTCAGGGAATTGCCGGATTGTTCGGCATTGGTCTCGCAGATAATTTCCTGCGTCCTTATTTTGCCACTTCAATCAAAGATTTTTGGAGAAGGTGGCATATCTCGCTGAGCACGTGGCTTCGCGACTACATTTATATTCCCTTGGGCGGCGCCAGAAAAGGAAAATTCAGGAAGTATGGAAACCTGATCATAGTTTTTGGGTTTAGCGGGATCTGGCATGGGAGCGGCTATAAGTTTTTGTTCTGGGGAATGATATATGCGGCATTTCAGGTCGTCGGGGATCTGACGGCTCCCATCAAAGACAGAGGTTATCAGCTGTTTCGATTGTCGGAAGAATCGGGGACACGCAGGTTGATACAGCGCATAGGAGTTTTCTTTTGGGTGACCCTTGCGCAGATCATTCTTCGGGCGGATCATCTGCGGAGCGGACTTTTGATGATCAAAAACCTGTTTTCGCTTTGGAATCCCTGGATTTTAGTAGATGGCAGCATGCTGCGCCTGGGAGTGAACGGCAAAGAGTGGTGCGTGCTGATCCTGTCTGTTTTGATCCTGTTTTTAGTGGATTATATGCAGGAAAAAGGCGTTCATATCAGGGAAGGCATCTTGCAGAAGGCGGTTTATGTCCGCTGGGGTCTGTATATCGCCGCCATTCTTTTCATTATGATTTTTGGCGTGTACGGGTATGGTTATCAGACGCGGGACTTTATCTATGGAGGTTTCTAACATGAGAAAACATCTCGGTTTTGCCGGCAGGAGTGTGGTTTTTCTTTGTATCTTGTGCTTATGTATCATGATCACGAATCAGGTCACCATGCCGAAAATATGTTATGATGAAATGCTGTCAACCACCTTGTCCTATGTGAACTTTTATGAGATTAAAAAGGATACCACAGATGTGATTTTTTTGGGAAGCAGCCTGGCGGCTACATCCTGTATTCCACAGGAAATGTATGATCTTTACGGTATACGCAGCTATAATCTGGCAAGCGAAAAGCAGAGTCCTGTGATATCCTATTACTGGTTAAAGGAAGCGCTGCGCTATCAATCGCCCCAAGTAGTGGTCATGGACTGCAATTATCTGTTTCAGACGAATGACGAGGTCTTGAACACGACGGAGGATGCCATTTGGCGGGCGATTGACTACATGAGGTGGTCACCTGTAAAGCTGGAAGCGATTCGGACTGTTTGCGAGTTGGACGAGGAGCAGTCCTTTGGCAGCTATCTGTTTCCCAATATCCGTTATCATGAGAGATGGGCTGAGTTGACAGAGGAAGACTTTCGACTGGCAAAAATAGCGGAAGAATATGACCTGAAGGGATACTCGCCCTTGGCAGGACAGTGGGGAGGAAAAGGAAGCGTTCCCTATCAGGAGGGAATGATCGGCAAAGAAACGGCAATGCTTCCGCTCATGGAACGGTATCTGGATCAGATCGTGGAGTTGTGCAGGCAGGAAGAGAGCACTTTAGTTCTGATCAACGTGCCGCAGCTGCACGCGGATGCGGGAAAGTATCAAACTATGCAAAAATACGCACAGAAACATGGCATACCTTTTTATGATTTTAATGAGAAGACGCTCTGTGATGCCACCGGCTATGATTTTGCGACAGACAGTTACGATGCGGCGCATACCAATCTGTGGGGCGCCCAAAAACTCACGGCATATCTGGGAGGGATTCTGGCAAAAGAGTATGAAATCGGAGGGAATACGGATGAACAATGGGAGAACACAAAGGCTTCTTACGCGGCGATTCGGAAAGACTGCGAACTGATTCATATGACGGATATCGATACTTATATCGAGGCATTGCGCGATGACAGATACAGCGTATTCCTTTCGGCAAAGGGCGCTTATGCCGCAGCACTCAAGGATTCGACCGTTCAGAAATTAAGACAGACAGGTTTGGAGGTCGCTTTGCAGACAGACGATTCCAAAGAAGATTTTTATTGTTATTATGCGGTCCTTTCGGACGGGCATGCGGAAGAATATATCGGCTATGAGCAAAGGGCCTGCGGCGGTTCGATCAGAGACGGCAGAACAACATTCGAAATCACGGGAGACGGTTCCGTTCTGATTGACGGGGAGGAAGTATCCAAACAAAAAGAAGGGCTTAACATCGTGGTGTATCATAACATCAAAAACAAGGTGCTGGATTCCGTCTGCTTTGATACTTCCACGGAAGATAATACGGCGGACAGATAAATTCTGCTTGTATCTTTTTCCAAAAAGTTTTATGATATGGAAAGAAAGAATTATATTTTGTGTCAAAGAGGGAATCAAGTATGAGAATCGATGCAGTCAGTTTTCAACCTTATGTGTACCATGTAAATGCGATCAGCCCGGCAAGTATGAACAGGCTGTCTAAAATCTCGGACGACGTGCTGGATCAGAAGACAGATTTCAGCGGGCTTGTTGAAAATGAGAATCCGCTTCAAAAGGGACAGACCCTGAATTTTGCAGATATGCTGCAGATGCAGATGCAGCGCGGCAGGAGTGCGGCAGCGAGGGTGATGAAGCCGGCAGGCGAGATGAATGCCGCACAGGAACAGACACAGGCAGCGGCGCGGCAGGAGCAGGCGGCGCAGATTACGCAGATGACACAGCCGGAGAAAACGGCAGCTGTATCCGGAACTGAGAGCGGTACGCAGAATGGTATCAGCAATTTCCGCATGCAGCAGGCAATCAGTGCGTACGGGATGTTTATGACGGCGTAAAGAATACAGGGTGGAGAAGGGAAGGGTACGATTGTTCGGGGGAAAAGGGTCTGTAAGAGACGTTGGAATCGCAGATACGGTTGTGAAACGAGCAAGGGAACTTGTACAAAAGAATAAAATTCCGACTTGTATCGCGTCGATACAATGGTTTGTGACAACCGTATTTCAGGTGGACAGGCTCTTTTTTTCTTATGATTTGGATAGTAAATATCTCATTACGACCAAGATACTTTATTATATTGTGCTATTAGTCGGCTGGTGTTTTGGGGCGAATGTGTATCGGAAGCTCCGGGCGGGTGACGCGTTTTACCAAAGAGCTTTTTTTATTTTCAAGAGTTATCTGGGTTTGATGATGGCGCTATTGGTCATCCTTTGGCCGGGGACCTGGAGTTATGATGATCTGTGGACATTGATTGCGGTATCTTCCTATGAAGGCTGGCAGCCGTGGCAGCATACGATAACGGGGATCTATCAGGATGTATTGTTACAGATTCTGCCGTTTCCCGGCGGCATTATTCTGCTGCAAAATGTGATCATATCCATGTGCGTTTCTTTTAGTGTTACAAAGCTGGAAACGATTTTGGAGTTGGGGCGGTTAAAAAACCGGTTTGCAGATGCGTTGATTAAAATACTGCCTTTTCTCTTACCGCCGGTTATCATGTATCAGTTTTCAGGATATCGAATGGGGCTGTATGTATATCTGGAACTGGTAGTGCTGCTCATGCTGATGGGAATGCAAAAGGAAACGCAGGAATGGAACATGGCGTATCTTGCGTTGTTTTGCGTTTTGTGCGGTATCGTTGCGGTGTGGAGAACAGAATCGTTTTTCTATCTTGTCATAGCGTGTGTGATGGTTTTGTGTGGTAGAGAAAAAGTGCTTTCACGCAAAAAGAAGGGCGTGGCATTCCTCATCCTGATCACAGCTTTTTTGACTTTAAATCAGGTTCACAATGCAGAACTCGGAAATGCGAATTATAAGATCATATCGCTGCTGAATCCCTGTGCGGAATTGGTTCGCAATGCAGATCCGGCTGCAGATAAAGAAGTGCTGCAGACAATTGACAGGGTGGTAGATTGTACGATAATTTGCAATGAACCGTCTATCCCGGGCACCGGCTGGGGTACGGATATCATACGGAACGGATATACGGATGAGGAATATGGAGCATTTGTGCGTGCCATTGTATCGTTGTCGTTAAAGTATCCGCAAGTAGTTCTTACAGAACGCTGGCGTGTTTTCGGAAAAGCGTTGGGAGTGACGGAGTGGTCCAAGACAAATGTGGAAGACAGTGCGGTTTTATATGACGGGACGCAGGAAAGTCTTCCGGCAGAGGCTGTATTTGAAAAAGGCTGGGTTGCGAATAAGCCTGTGTTTAGAAGGATAAGGAAACATGCGATTTATCTGCTGGGATGCAGGAAGATGGATGGGAGCAATAACGGTATCTGGCAGAAGTTGGTATGGAATGCTGTCATTCCGTTGTCCATATTGATCTGCGGCTGGTTTGAAATGTTGTTTCGGAAGAAATGGTTTATACTCGCCATAGGTACGGCGGTTCTGATCAGAGTGCCAATCGTGTTTTTGACGGAACCGAGTGGATGGATTATGTATGTGTTGTCTTTTTATCTTTTAGGATATCTGTTTTTAGAATACAGACTGTTGTACGCCTTTGAGCAAAAGAAAAACAGGAACGGAACAGAGGAGAAAACATGATGCTGGCTCTTTCGATTCTGATTATGTGCATTGCGCATCTGATCAGAACACAAAGATGGAAGCAGTTTATCAGGATATATGAGAAACCTGACGGCAAAACATTAGTGCGGTCTCTGGCAGTAGGATATCTGTTGAATTTCTTTTTGCCGCTGAAATGCGGAGATATATTTCGCGCATGGATGGCCGGAAGAAAAATGAAGAACGGCGTAGGTTTTGCGGCGGCGACCGTTGCAGTGGACAGATATCTTGACATCATATCGGTGGGAATGATTTTCATTATCCTCCGATTCCTTAACCGTGGAGCAGACACGCCGGATACGATATTTTTTTATGGCTGCCTTTCCTTTACTGCTCTCGCTGGAACCATATTGTTATGGTATTATAGAAAATATGTAAAAAAGATTTTAAAAAGGATTGCGTCTGTTTTTAATCAAAAAATAGAGTTTGCCGTTTTAAAATTTTGCTTTTCTCTGATCAGTAGTTTTAAGGATATCAATAAAATAAAAAAAGGAAGACTGTTGCTTGCTACAGTAGCAATGTGGAGCCTGTACCTGTTATCCTATTTTTGCTTTTCCCGGTTTTTGACGAATGCCGAGAGTGCTGTTGAGACAGTAGATATTTTTTATCTTTTGTTTGAGAAAGACAGTCTGCTGGCCGGCGGCATAGATACGATCCACTTTTTTGTGACAACGGGGCAGGGATTATGGTTTGCTGTTTTTCTGGTTTCACCAACCATTTTCCTGTTTTTGCTTTCCTTTATGACGGAGTTACAGGGGGAAAAAGCGGAGGAAAAGAACGATTACTTAAATTTGATACCGCACTTAAACGATAAAGAAAAAATCGCGTTTTTGGAATTGTATTTTGAGAGCGAAAAAAGCAGCTATGTGAAAAAGTATTTGGAAATCAATCGCAATATTCTGATCATCCATGATTATTCGGCAGGGTCAAATGCGACCACCATGCTTTGCATAGACGGCAATCGGAATTTTTTTAGGAAATATGCTTTTGCCGATGACGGAGAAAAGCTGTTTGAGCAGATCAAATGGCTGCAGAGATTTCAGACGGTGCTTCCGCTTGCCGAGGTAATCGGTCATGAAAAGGAGCAGGATTTTTGCTATTATGACATGGCTTATGACAGCCGTGCGGTGAGCTTATTTAATTATGCGCATTCCATGCCAAAGGAAAACGCATGGCGGATCATAGAGAAAGTCATGGGGTGTCTGGAAAAGTCTTTATATGGGATCAACCGCAGGAAAGCGGACGAAGGTACGGTAAATACCTACATAGATGAAAAAGTGACAAAAAATATTGAAAAAATAATAAACGCAAAGCCGCTTCGGAAATTGATGGAATATGAAGAAATTGTCATCAATGGCGTAGCGTACAAAAATCTTCCGTATTATCTTCCGAAGTTAGAAAGAAAGCGACTTTTCGAAATCTTTCAAAATGACGGTTATTCCGAGATACATGGAGATTTGACGGTAGAGAATATCATATGTATCCGCGAGCCGGAAAAGGAGGACGACTTTTATATCATTGATCCGAATACAGGAAATATTCATGATTCACCTAATTTGGATTATGCAAAATTGTTACAGTCATTGCATGGCGGATATGAATTTTTGATGGTCACGAAAAATGTGGAAGTATCACAGAACAGAATTGATTTCATTTTTACAAAGTCAGATATCTACGCATATTTGTACGATAGGTTGGATTCCTATTTAACAGAAAAATTCACAAAGGAAACGGTCAGAAGCATCTATTATCATGAAATCGTGCATTGGCTGCGACTCATGCCGTATAAAATTGAAAAAAGCGGAAAGCACGCGCTGCTTTTTTATGCGGGCATGCTTATGGTGATGAATGATGTAGAAAGCAAATGATAAAGGGGTGATTTACATTAAGGATAAACTTGCAATCTTTGATTTGGATGGCACACTGTTTGATACGAGACGTGTGAATTATCTTGCCTACCGTAAGGCATTGGATCAGTATGGGATTCGTTTGGATCGCGATTTCTTTTTCAAAAATTGTAACGGAAGGCATTATAAAGATTTTTTACCGCAGATCATGTGTGATGTTACGGATGCCGACACGGAGATCGAGGAAGTACATAGGCTGAAGAAAGAGTATTACAGCTTCTTTTTGAGTGAGGCAGTGAGTAACGAACGGTTGTTTGATATGATCGAGGCTTTGAGGGATACCTACTATATTGCGCTCGTTACGACTGCCTCAAGAAAGAATTGTGATGAGCTTCTCAGTTATTACGGAAAGGGAAAGGCCTTTGATTTATTGATTACCGGAGAGGATGTCCGCAGAAAAAAGCCTGATCCGGAAGGCTTCATAAAAGCAATGCAGTTTTATGGGATTGCGGAAGGAAATACGGTTGTGTTTGAAGATTCTGCAGTGGGAATTGCAGCCGCTGAAAAAAGCGGCGCAATGGTATTTGAAGTAAGAGGGTTTGCATCATGAAAGATAAGATTTTGGTTTTTATTCCCATGTATAATTGCGAAAAGCAGATTGTGCGAGTGATCGATCAGCTCAAGGGGGAAGTGGGAAAGTATTTGACTGAAGCAGTCATCGTGAATAATCGCAGCACGGACAACGGGGAAGAAGCGGCGGTTAGGAAACTAAAGGAAAGCAGGCTTCCGTTTCCCGTCAGTGTTTTGAGAAATGAGGAAAATTACAGCTTGGGCGGGTCGCATAAGGTAGCCTTTGACTATGCGATCAGGCAAGGATTTGATTACGTCATTGTACTTCATGGGGACGATCAGGGATCGATCGCGGATCTGCTGCCGGCATTGAAAAGCGGGGGCTATCGGAAGTATGACTGCTGTTTGGGGGCAAGGTTTGCCCCAAAATCAAGGCTTGACGGATATTCCAAATTTCGGATTTTTGGAAATCAGGTGTTTGATCTGCTCTTTTCTATCGTATTGAGAAGAAAGGTTTATGATCTGGGTGCCGGTTTGAATCTGTACCGCGTAGATATGCTGAAAGATCGGTATTTTCACACGTATCCGGACAATCTTACCTTTAATGTCTATATGTTGATGGCAACAAAGGCATATGATCAGAACTATTGTTTTTTCCCGTTATCGTGGCGGGAAACAGATCAGGTGTCCAACGCAAAGGTGATGAGCCAGGCCGTTAAAACTTTGAAGATGGCGGTTGGTTTTCTGACAAAGGGAAAAGCATTTTTGGAATGGGATGCGCGGGAGAAAAAAATAGAACAATATGCGTATCAGGTCGTACATCGAGAAGAAGGGAAAGAGTAGTCGCAAAAGTTTTGGGGCGTATCTTCGTAAAAAGCTCTGACATGGAGGTAACTATGAAATTAAATTTGATCATGCCCATGGCGGGAGGCGGAACGAGGTTTGAAAATCATGGATTTACGGTGCCGAAGCCGCTCATTCAGATACACGGGGAACCCTTTTTCTATTGGGCAGTGCAGTCGGTCGTAAATGACATTGAAGTCGGCAGCATCACGTTTGCGGTCCTGCAGGAACATGTAGAAAAGTGGGAGATTGATAAACGGATTCTGGAATATTATCCGAAAAGTCGGTTCAGGATTATCCCGCAGGTGCTCAACGGCGCATTGCTGACATGCATGGAAGGGATCAAAGATATTTCAAACGCGGATCCTATTTTATTCAATGACTGTGACCATGCGTTTCGTTGTGAAGCTTTTAGAGATTATTGTAATGACGGCGGAGAAGTGGATGGCGGTTTGCTGACCTTTGCATCTAACGATCCCCGATACAGCTATGTAAAATTCGCCGCAGACGGGAATGTGTGCGGAACGGTGGAAAAGGAAGCGGTAAGTGAGGAAGCCATCTGCGGCGCTTACTACTTTAGAAATAAGGAAATCTTTTTGTCGGCGGCGGACACCTATTTACAGAACTGTCATTACAGTGAGTATTTTTTGAGCGGCGTTTATAACGAGATGGTCAAACAGAAGATGCAGATTAAAACTTTTTCGACGGATGTGCATATTTCATTCGGCACCCCGGAGGAGTATAAAGAAGCACTGTGTCATAAGGCGATGTTTGACACTATTTGACGGCTGTAGGGACATGCGATATTATCATGACGGTTTCTTACGAAACCGCCATTTTTTGTGACAATATCCGCTGTTTGCGGTTCTACGAAAGCGCCATCTTTTTGACGGCAGCGATGCCGTTGCTCACGGCAGGTATGAGAATCACCGCGCAGGTAAGCGCACCTTCCGCAAAAATGTAAATGCCGTTATATACCATGGAGTAAGGCAGTGGCGGCCAGCCTTCCCAAGCGTATTCGGCGAAGAAGATCCAGCCGGAGAGTACCGTGAAGACCCAGCGTCCGAAAATGCCGACCAGATAGCCTTTGAGAAGTCCCTTTTTTGCACCGGCAAACAGTCCCGAGAGACCGAGGGCGCCGAAGGCAAGAAGATAGTCCAGTACAAGCTGCATGGGAAAGAGTACATAAGGGTTGATCAAAAGCTGCAGTACGCCGTAGGCAATGCTGGTCATCAGCCCGGCACCAAGCCCGAAAAGATAGCCCGGCAGACAGATGACGAACATGGACAGCAGGGTTGCCGAACCGCCCCAAGGAAAGTCGATGATTTTGATTTCCGAGAGTATGGTGCCCAGCGCAATCGACATGGCGCAGAAGACGAGCTGTTTGACTGTCAGCTTTCCGCCTTTTTTAGCGGTGTCCGGTGTTTCCTGATCCTGTGCAGCCGCATATCGCCTTGCGAAAATGACAGCGCAGGCAAGCAGAATCACCAGAAGTACGGCTAACAGCACTTTGCCCGGAGTGGTGGGAACATAAGTTCCATCAATAACAGTGTAGAACATAAAAAATCCTCCTTTGTCTTTTGAATAAACAAGGAGGGGAACGGTAAGTACGGTATGCCGCAAAAGAAACGGCAGACAGTAGTTACATGTGCTTCCCTACGGCGGTGCTAACCGCATCAGGTAATGAGGGTTAGAGTCCCGTGCACTGTGTACACAGGCTCAATCTCAGCAAAAGCTCCCCTAGCAAGTTATTCAGTTATGCGGCTAATGCCGCGGCGGATGAATCCGCTTTCTTAACTATAGGGGGTCAAGGGAAAAATGTCAAGAGCAAACAACTTAAATATTGATATGGGAGGTGTTGGTATGAATGATAAATCTTCTTTCCGAAAGACATGGGAGGTACTGTTTCCCTATCTGCTGTATTATTTGACATATAATGCCGCCTATCTGATTTTGATTTTTGCGTATCAGGTGTCGGTAAAAGAGATTGGCGGGGCGTACGGGCAGTTTCTGACGGATCAGGCCGCCAACGTCTCAGGCGTGCTGGGAGGGCTGTGTATGCTGATCGGTATCCTGCCCCTTGTGCCAATGCTGCGGGAAGAACTGCGAGGGCGGCAGGAGACGGCGGATGCGGCAGGAAGCATGGCTGCATTTACAGTGGTTCTTGCCTGCTGCGCATCGCTGGGGCTCAACGCTCTGCTGACGCTGACAGGTTTTGCGAACAGCTCTCAGACGTATCAGGAAGTGGCGGACAGACAGTACGGTGTAGCGTTTGCTTTGGGGCTGGTCCTTTATGGAATCATATCCCCGTTGACGGAGGAGGTGGTCTTTCGCGGTGTGATCTATAATCGGCTGCGGCGTCTGTTCAATCCGACGATAGGGATCATCGTGTCGGGCCTTCTTTTTGGCGCCTTTCACGGCAATTCGGTGCAGGCTGTGTATGGCGCGTGCCTGGGTATGCTGATGGCATATTTGTATGAACGGAGCGGGAACTTTTGTATTCCGATTTTGTTTCATGCCGTGGCGAATCTGGCGGTTTATCTTACGGCATGGATGGAGAGCGTGCAGGAGTACCTGTTTACGCCGGGCGGCTGTGCGGTTCTGCTGATGGTTTCGGCGGGGTGCGTGTGGGCGCAGCGGCGGCTGGGGAATAAAAAATAAGCTTGCAAAATAGATTGATATGGTTTTATAATATATATCACATTGACAGATATCTGGTCTGTCTGTGAGGGGATTTTATAAAAATTCCTGTCTTAAGATTCTTTCCGATGATCGGAAATAATCCCTTACTTATCGTTGGCGGACTGAGTAAAAGAATCGTTACCTCTTGTATTCAGTCTTAAAAACAGTATAAGCGTCGCGGGATCGGTATCCTGTGACCAAAGAATTACCTCGTAATTCTTTCTTAAATTTTATACTGTAACGGCACCTGGAAGTGTGCTATAATGGAGAAAAATCTATGGTAAAACGAAAGAAACGAAACTGGTTCAGGCACGGCAGTTGGTGGCGGAAACTCAGAAACAACCGTAAGTACAGGGATGTACTTTTTCGACGGCTTTTTCAGGACAAACAGGATCTTCTGGATCTTTATAATGCCCTGAACGGCAGTACATACCAAGATCCGGAAGAACTTGAGGTAGTCACCATGGAGGACGTGATCTTTATGAAAATGAAGAACGATCTGTCCTTTATCATTGGGAATACCTTAAACTTATACGAACACCAAAGTACTTGGAATCCCAATATGCCCCTGCGGGGACTGCTCTATTTTGCCCAGCAGTTTGAGGGATTGCTTGCTTCAAGGGACGACGATATCAGATTCCTTTCCGACGGGGCGGGGGAGCGGCTGTCTGGAATGTACCTGTGAGGTACTGAATATCAACCGCGGCTACAATCAGATATTGATGGAGAAATGCCACAGGCTGTGGGAGTATTCGGAGTTTTCCTCTGAAATCGAGGAAAATATAAGCAAGGGAATGTGCAGGGAAGAAGCCATTCATACGGCAATCGACACTTGTATTGAAAGAGGGATTCTTAAGGATATCCTGATGAAACAGAAAGCGGAGGTGCAGCATATGTTATTGACGGAATATGATGAGAAGAAACATTTCAGGACGATCTTTCGGGAGGGACGTGAGAAAGGCAGAGCGGAAGGTAGAGAAGAAGGCAGAGAAGAAGGTAGAGAAGAACACCTTCGGGAACAGATCAGAAAGAAACTGGATAAAGGGAAAAATGTTCCGGAGATTGCAGAAGAGTTGGAGGAAGATGTTTCTGTCATCCGGCGGCTTATGGATGATCGCGTGTCCGGCATTCCCGATCATCTGAAAGATGATGGATTCGGCTTATAATTTAGAAGCGCGGATACAGAGAAACCACAACCGGGAAAGGAGTAGAACTTCATGAACATACAGACAATGCTCTTAAACGGAAAAGAATACAGTATCAAAAAGCTTCTGGGAAAAGGTAAGGGCGGTTATTCCTATCTGGTGGATGACGGAACCGGGGATCTTGAAAGAGTACATTGAGGGGGACACGATTTATCAGTTGGTGCTGCAGGATAGGGTGGAACCCGATTATGTGGAACAGGTGCGGCAGATGTGCGCCCTGTTGTATCAGGCAAACACGAATATCGACTACTTTCCCACAAACTTTGTGGTGCGCGGCGGTGAAATTTATTATATTGATTACGAATGCAACGACTATATGGACGAGTGGAATTTTGAAAACCGGGGCGTCAAATACTGGTCAAAGACGCCCCGGTTTTTACAGTATGTGAAGGAGCATCCCTGATGGAATGCAATCTGCCTGCATTCTCTAGGAAACTTTTTTCTCACGTTTCATGCTTTTCAGCAGCAGCAGAGACAGAATCAGCACCAAAGGGAATACGCAGCCCACAAGCATACCTTTTCGCAGATCATTTCCCGCATTTTGCGTGATATTACCCACCAGACTCGGGCCAAACGCGCCGCCAAGATCCCCGGCCATAGCGAGCAGGGCAAACATGGCGGTGCCGCCCTCGGGCAACCGTCCGGAACAGATACTGATCGTGCCGGGCCACATGATGCCAACCGAAAAACCGCACAGGATACAGCCGATCAGTCCGATGATCGGGTTGTTTGAGATGGAGGCGGCGATGTAACAGCTCAGGCACAGCACGCCCGACCCCATCATGAATCGCATCAGATCTAGCTTCTCACCGTATTTTCCGAAAATGACGCGGCTGATGCCCATGGTGATTGCAAACATACACGGTCCTGCCAGATCCCCCATTGCTTTTGAAAAGCCAAGCGCCGATTCGGTGTAGGCGGAGGCCCACTGCGCCATCGAAAGCTCGGAAGCGCCGGCGCAGACCATCAGGACGATGGCAATCCAGAATAGCGGAACCCGCAGCAGACCGCTTATGCCCATGCCTTTCCCGTCTTCGGTCGTATGCTCGATTGGGCAGGTCGCGAAGTTATAGATATTATAAAGCGGAATGACAGCCCACGCGCAGGCAAGCCACTTCCAGCTGTCAATGCCGAAAACAGCGAAGAATATAGTGGACAGAAGGATCACGCCGACAGACCCCCAGCAGTAAAAGGAGTGCAGCAGACTCATAACGGCCTCTTTGTGGTCAAAGGGGCAGGCCTCTACGATGGGACTTCCCAGTACCTCGATCAGACCGCTGCCAATCGCATAGATGATGACGCTTATGATAATGCCTGTCAGCGGAGTTGAGCATAAGTCGGGCAGAAAGGCGAGCCCGATAAGCCCTGCCGCCGCGCATAGTTCCGAGGCCACTGCGCATCTGCGGTAGCCGATCTTGTCGGCAAAGTAGGAGCAGAGAACGTCTACAATGAGCTGCGTCAGAAAAAACAGGGTGGAGATCAGCGCAATCTGCCCCAACGGAATCTCGTAATTGTTATGAAATGTCAGGAAAAGCAGCGGCGCAAAGTTTGCGCAGATAGCCTGCGTGATGAAGCCGAGATAGCAGGCAAGTAATGTTTTCTTATAATTTTTGGTCATATTGATGTACTCCTTTAGAGATTGACTTTTGTGATGAATTGTATTATATAGTAGATAAGTACAGGATTCAAGAAAATATATCCCAATTTTATTACACAATATCACAAAATGGAGCTGATTATGAAGTACACGCATGAGAATTACAGCAAGATTGTCACAGATGAATCGTTGCGGGAAACCATTCCGCATGGCAGCGATGATTATCCGTTTCGGTATTATCTGGAAGATATTTGGGAATTTGATTTTCATTGTATCGACTGGCACTGGCACCCTGAGGTAGAGTTTGTGCTGATTGAAAAAGGCACTATGGAGCTTCTTGTTGGAAGCGACAGATATACTGTGGAAGCCGGGACAGGTATTTTTATCAATTCTCAGGTGATCCACAGATTTGAGACGACGGGGAGCGTCATTATTCCCAATATCGTGTTTTCTCCTTCCCTGCTTGCGCCGGAAGCCAGTCTGATCTATCGAAAATATATACAGCCGATTCTTGAGTCGGCGGTGGAATGTGTGATATTTTCTGCGGAAAATCCCAGGCAGAGGGAGCTTTTAGACACGCTGGCGTCAGTGTTTATTGTACAGGAAGAAGAAAACGGCTGCGAGATCAAAACAGCAGAATTGCTTTTGAAATTGTGGCGGATGCTGTATGAGAATGTTGATACGACAGAGAAGACCTCTGTGCTGCGGGCGGCGGAAAAGACACAGGCACAGCTTCAAATCATGCTCCAATATATTCACAAAAATTATCTCTATCCAATCTCGTTGGATGAGATTGCGGAAACGGTCGCCTTAAGTAAAAGCAGTGTGTTGAATATCTTTCAGAAGAATATTCATACCTCGCCCATTCAGGATCTGGTGAATTACAGACTCAAACGGGCGGCAAAACTGCTTGCCACGACGAGGAGCAGTGTCTCCTCGATTGCCGGAGATACCGGATTTGAGAATATCGGCTACTTTTGCCGGAAATTCAAGGAAGTGTTTCAGATGACGCCGGGCGAGTACAGAAAGAGGGCGATGATGTGAAAGGTCAGAAGAGGGCGATTTATGCAGTGATATAAGCTTTTGGAGAACCGAATCCCAGAGGGGAGTGTGACTAAAATGAGAAAAAATAGGATACTGGAAACAGAACGATTATATCTGCGGGAAATGACGCAGGACGATTTTCCTTTCCTGTGTAACATTTTACAGGATGAGGAGACCATGTATGCCTACGAAGGCGCATTCACCGATGCTGAGGCGCAGGAATGGATGGACAGGCAGCTTGGCCGTTATCAAAAATGGGGCTTTGGCCTGTGGGCGGTTATTTTGAAGGAGACGGAGGAGATGATCGGCCAGTGCGGACTTACCATGCAGCCGTGGAAAGAAAAAGAAGTGCTGGAAATCGGCTATCTGCTTAATCGGTCACACTGGCATAAGGGTTATGCGATAGAAGCGGCAAAGGCTTGTAAGCAGTATGCGTTTGCTGTATTAAAGGCGGACGAGGTCTGCTCCATCATCCGTGACACGAATAAGGCGTCTCAAACCGTGGCGGAAAGGAATGGCATGACGGTGGCAGATACCTGGACAAAACACTACAGAGGCGTGAATATGCCGCATTTTCGGTATGTGAGTGGTCGGTAATGTAAGTAGGTTACGTACTGCTGTTGAGAATCCGGCGGTTTGCGGATATAATAGGGGATATGTGTGGAGGTGATTTTTATGGACTTTATCAGGACAGACGGTACAAACGAGGATTTTATCGAAAACTGCCGCCTCCTCGACATTGACCTGGACAGGCGTGTCGGGAGACAGATCAAGCGGGAAAAGTATCAGAAGTTCAATCAGCTGGACGAGATACGGGAAGCAATCGTTGTTTATGATAATGGTAAGGCTATTGGCGGCGGCGCCATCAGAAGCTACGATACGGAAACGGTTGAGCTAAAGCGCGTGTTTGTACATAATGACTATCAGGGACGGGGAATTGGGAGCAAGCTGGTTTCCCTGCTGATCGAATGGGCAGCAGAGCTTGGGTATCGCAGGATGATTCTGGAGACGGGGGAACTGCTGGCGGAATCCTGCGCGGTCTATAAAAAGCTGGGATTTGAAGTCATCCCCAATTACGGACCTTATGTGGATATGCCGGAATCTTTGTGTATGGGGAAAGATTTGCGATGATGATAAAAGCTTAAGTCCATACGGTTTGCGTATGACGGCATGAAAATCCCATGGTAAGTGCGGTTTTCGTCAGCTATATTTTCTGGCAAACGGGGCAGTAGACGCTGCTGCGTGTGCCGATCACCATACGGCAAAGCGTTTGCGAACACTTTGGGCAGGGGCTGCCCGCATGACCGTAGACCTGCAAAAAGGGTGTGTTGCGGTAGTCACGACCTTTGGTTTGCAGATAATCTTCCGCGGAAATTTTGTTTGTTTCGATAAAATAGGAAATGCGTTCCGGGATGACAGCGGCGAGCGTTTCCCATTCCTTTGCATTCAGGCTGGCGGCGGGACGCGCAGGATGGATCCCGGCGGTAAATAAGATCTCATCGGAATAGATATTACCGATGCCCGCCACGACACCTTGATCTAACAAACATTCCTTGATTGTCTTTTTTCGTTTTCCCAATCGGGTGTGCAGATATTCTGCGGTGACCAATTCAGTCAATGGCTCGACACCTAATTTATGGATTCCGCTGTAAGCGTCTGTCTCGTCTTTTGGAATCAGCCAAAACCGCCCGAAACGGCGCATGTCAGAGAATCGCAATTCCAGAGAACCCTTTGCTACCGGTGCATCCTGTTTTTGGAGGATTGCCTGCTTTGCCTGATTTTTCAAACGAAATACGATATGCGTATGCTTTTCTTCGGGATCGTCTGTCGGGGTAAGCAGCAGCCCGCCTGTCATCCGCAAATGCAGGATGATGCAGTCTCCGCTCTCAAGCACGATTATCAGAAATTTGCCCCTGCGCTCCATATGAGAAATGACTTGATTGGTCAATGTGCTGCAGAAAGCATCCGCTGCGGGATGTGCCACCACTTCCGGGCGGCGTACGGTCACTTTTTCAATCACAAGTCCCTTGATCTGCGGTTCGATCACTCTTTTTATCGTTTCCACTTCCGGTAATTCAGGCATTTGCGTTTCCTCTGGGGTATCATTTTGGTGACTACCAAAATATCATTTTTCAACGGTACTGTCAATATTGCCGCACTGATTGGAAGTGGTGTAGAAGAAAATAAAAATGCTGACTGTTGGTAGTATGGTATGATAGGATAGAAAAGAAGGTGAAAGTACAATGGATCAATTCATGGAAGTAAATTTAGTCAGGGCGGACGTTTCTCACGCGGGGGAGATCCACGCCATGCAGATTGAAGCGTTTCGCGGATTATTAGAGAAATATCAGGATTTTTCGACCAATCCCGGTGCGGAAAGCGTAGAAAAAGTGGAAGTGCGCCTGAAACAGGACACTACCTATTACTATTTTATTTGTCTGGGAGAGACAAAGGTGGGAGCGGTCCGTGTCGTTGACACAAAAGAATCCGGAAAAAATAAAAGGATATCGCCTATCTTTATCCTGCCGCAGTTTCAGGGCAGGGGCATTGCGCAGGAAGCAATCAGACTCTGCGAAGAAGCGCACGGAAGGGAGCATTGGGAGTTGGACACCATCCTGCAGGAACCCGGGAACTGCCATTTGTATGAGAAAATGGGCTATCGGCGGACGGGCAGGACGAAAGTCATCAACGCGGGACTGACCTTAGTCTTTTATCAAAAATAGTGGAGGATATCTGATGTGCTGCGAAATGGAATGGAGAGCTAAATAGCAATATAGTCAGAAAATAATGGTATAATCGCCGAAAAATCAAATAATCTGACAATTTACAAAAAAGTCTTTATTTACAAATCCCAAACACGGGTGTATTATTGTATACATGTGGAACGCAAAGGGGCGCCAGATGCCTTTTTTGCGTTCCTTCTGTTTTTCATAAACCATCAGAAGTCAAAGCTCTGACAGGAGGTAGCATATGTTTGACGTAAAAACAACAATCCCTCAGTCCCCGCTCTACCGGGCGGAGTTTGAACATGACAACTGCGGTATCGGCGCGTGTGTCAATATCAAGGGCAAAAAGAGCCGCGCCATCGTGGAGAATGCGCTTAGGATCGTGGAGAATCTGGAGCACAGAGCCGGTAAGGACGCGGAGGGCGAGACAGGAGACGGCGTGGGAATCCTCACGCAGATGCCTCATAAATTTATGGTGAAGGTGACGAAAGCCCTGGGCATTGACATCGGCGGCGAGAGGGAGTACGGCGTGGGCACGTTTTTCTTCCCGCAGGACGAATTGCAGCGCAACCAGGCGAAGAAAATGTTTGAGATCATTGCGGAGAAAGAGGGGCTGCAGTTTTTAGGCTGGCGCGATGTGCCGACGGTGCCCTCTGTGCTTGGGCACAAGGCGGTGGAGTGTATGCCCTGCATCATGCAGGCGTTTATCAAAAAGCCGGCAAATGTAGAGAAAGGGCTTGACTTTGACCGGAAACTGTACATATTACGGCGTACCTTTGAGCAGTCAACGGATGTGACTTATGTGGTCAGTCTGTCAAGTCGGACGATCGTGTACAAGGGCATGTTCCTGGTGGGGCAGCTTCGCACCTTCTTTGCGGACTTGCAGGATAAGGATTACGAGTCGGCGATCGCCGTGGTGCACTCCCGTTTTTCCACCAACACAAACCCGAGCTGGGAGCGGGCGCACCCGAACCGTTTCATTGTCCACAACGGAGAAATCAACACCATCCGCGGCAATGCGGATAAGATGCAGGCGAGAGAGGAAAACATGGAGTCCGAGCATTTACAGGGGCAGATGCACAAGATTCTGCCAGCCATCAACGCTTCCGGTTCCGATTCCGCCATGCTCGACAATACGCTGGAATTTCTGGTGATGAGCGGGATGCCCCTGCCTTTGGCGGTGATGATCACGATTCCGGAACCCTGGGAAAACAATAAGACCATGTCCCAGAAGAAAAAGGATTTCTACCAATATTATGCGACCATGATGGAACCGTGGGACGGTCCGGCGTCGATCCTGTTCTGCGACGGGGATATCATGGGTGCGGTGCTTGACCGAAACGGTCTACGCCCTTCCCGCTACATGATCACGGACGATGACACGCTGATTCTCTCGTCGGAGGTGGGCGTGCTGGATATCGACCCGTCCAAGATCGTGATGAAAGAGAGACTCCACCCCGGCAAGATGCTTCTGGTGGACACGGTGCAGGGGAGAGTGATTGACGACGATGAATTGAAAGAAAAATATGCGTCCGCGCAGCCTTACGGCGAGTGGCTGGACAGCAAGCTGGTGACTTTGAAAGAGTTAAAGATTCCGAATCAGCGCGTGCCGGAATTTACCTACGAGGAAAGACAGCGGATGCAGAAGGCGTTCGGCTACACCTACGAGGATTTGAAGACCAGTATTTTGCCGATGGCGAAAAACGGCGCGGAAGCAATCGCGGCGATGGGCGTGGATACGCCGATTCCCGTGCTCTCCAAGGCGCATCACCCGCTGTTCCACTACTTTAAGCAGCTTTTCGCGCAGGTGACGAATCCGCCCATCGACGCCATCCGCGAGGAGGTGGTCACTTCCACCACGGTCTATCTGGGGCAGGACGGTAATTTGCTGGAGGAGATGCCGGAAAACTGCAATATGCTGCGGGTGCATAACCCGATCTTGACCAGCACCGACCTTCTGAAAATCAAGAGCATGAAGGCGGAAGGCTTTAAGGTAGAAGTGATTCCGATTACCTACTATAAAAATACGAGACTGGAAAAGGCAATCGACAGGCTGTTCGTGGAGGTGGACAGGGCATACCGCGACGGCGTGAATATCATCATCCTCTCCGACAGGGGCGTGGATGAAAACAGGGTGGCGATTCCGTCCCTGTTGGCGGTATCCGCCCTGCAGCAGCATCTGGTCAGCACGAAGAAAAGAACCAGCGTGGATATCATCTTAGAGTCGGCGGAACCGAGGGAAGTGCATCACTTTGCGACCCTGCTGGGCTTCGGCGCTTCGGCGATCAACCCCTATCTGGCGCAGGAGAGCATCAAGGAGCTGATCGACAATCATATGCTGGATAAGGATTACTATGCTGCGGTGAACGATTACAACAGCGCGATCCTGCACGGTATCGTAAAAATCGCTTCCAAGATGGGCATCTCCACGATCCAGTCCTATCAGGGCTCCAAGATTTTCGAGGCGATCGGTATTGACAAAGAGGTGATCAACAAGTACTTTACCAACACAGTCTGCCGGGTGGGTGGTATCACGCTGAAAGATATCGAGGAGGAAGTGGATATCCTGCACTCCATGGCGTTTGACCCGCTCGGTCTATCCACGGATTTAACGCTGGACAGCACGGGACATCACCAGATGAGGAGCGGTGCGGATGAGCACCTGTATAATCCGGAGACCATTCATTTACTACAGGAGTCAACCAGACGGGGTGACTACGAATTATTTAAGCAATATACCAAAGCGGTCAATAATGAGGACAGCATCAAGAACCTGCGCGGGCTGATGGACTTTAACTATGCGGCAAAACCCGTGCCGATTGAGGAAGTGGAGAGTGTTGACACGATTGTCACAAGGTTTAAGACGGGCGCTATGTCCTACGGTTCCATCTCCAAGGAGGCGCACGAGACCATGGCAATCGCAATGAACCGTCTGCACGGTAAATCCAACTCCGGTGAGGGCGGGGAGGATAAGGACAGACTGACGGTGGGAGCGGACGGCTTGAACCGCTGCTCGGCGATCAAACAGGTGGCGAGCGGACGCTTCGGCGTGACCAGCGAATACTTAAACAGCGCGCAGGAGATTCAGATCAAGATGGCGCAGGGCGCGAAGCCCGGCGAGGGCGGACACCTCCCCGGCGGCAAGGTCTATCCGTGGATCGCGAAGACCAGACACTCCACGCCCGGCGTGGGCTTGATTTCTCCGCCGCCTCATCACGATATCTATTCCATTGAGGATTTGGCACAGTTGATTTACGACTTGAAAAATGCCAACACTAAGGCGCGGATTTCGGTGAAACTCGTCTCCGAGGCGGGTGTCGGCACGGTGGCGGCAGGCGTGGCGAAGGCGGGCGCCCAGGTCATTCTGGTTTCCGGCTATGACGGTGGCACGGGAGCCGCGCCCCGCAACTCTATTCACAATGCGGGACTGCCCTGGGAGCTGGGGCTGGCGGAGACGCACCAGACGCTGATTCAAAACGGGCTCAGAAACAAGGTCCGCATCGAGACGGACGGCAAGCTGATGAGCGGACGTGATGTGGCGATCGCGGCGATCCTCGGCGCGGAGGAGTTTGGCTTTGCGACAGCGCCCCTTGTGACTATGGGCTGTCTGATGATGCGTGTCTGCAATCTGGACACCTGTCCGGTAGGCGTGGCGACCCAGAACCCGGAGCTGCGCAAACGCTTTACGGGCAAGCCGGAGTATGTGGAGAACTTTATGCGGTTTATCGCGCAGGAGCTTCGGGAGTATATGGCGAAGCTCGGCGTGCGCAAGGTGGATGAGCTGGTGGGCAGGACGGAGCTTTTGCGAGTGAAGGAGAATCTGACGGACCGTCAGCGCAAAGTAGATTTGGACTTGATCTTGAGCAATCCTTACGAGGGAAGCAAGGAGAAGTTTATCTTTGATCCGAAGCAGGTGTACGACTTCCATCTGGAAAAAACGCTGGATGAGAAGGTGCTCTTAAAGCAGCTTTCCAAGGCGCTTGAGAGTGGGCAGAAGCGCAGCCTTGAGGTGGACGTTTCCAACACGGACCGTACTTTCGGCACCATCTTCGGCTCGGAGATCACGAGGCGGTTCGGCGATACGCTGGAGGAGGACACCTATCATATCTTGTGTAAAGGTTCCGGCGGACAGAGTTTCGGCGCATTCATCCCCAAGGGGCTGACGCTTGAGCTGGTGGGCGATTCCAACGACTACTTCGGCAAGGGTTTGTCCGGCGGTAAGCTGGTGGTCTATCCCCCGCAGGGCTCGGCGTTTAAGCAGGATGAAAACATCATCATCGGCAATGTGTCGCTCTACGGTGCGACCTCCGGTAAGGCATTTATCAATGGCGTGGCAGGAGAGCGCTTCTGCGTGCGCAATTCCGGCGCCATTGCGGTGGTGGAGGGTGTGGGCGACCACGGCTGTGAGTATATGACGGGAGGGCGCGTGGTCGTGCTCGGCGCTGTCGGCAAGAACTTCGCGGCGGGCATGAGCGGCGGTATCGCCTATGTACTGGACGAGAACAACGACCTGTACACCAAGACCAACAAGGAGATGGTTTCCTCCTATGAGATTACCTCGAAGTACGACGTCCTTGAGCTGAAAGAGATGATCAAGGAGCACGTGGCATACACCAACTCCGTCAAAGGAAAAGAGATTCTGGACAATTTCGGAGAGTATCTGCCGAAGTTTAAGAAGATCATCCCGCACGACTATGAGATCATGTTGAAGCTGATCGTGCAGATGGAGGAGAAAGGTTTGAGCGCGGAGCAGGCGCAGATAGAGGCATTCTATAAAAAGGATAAGGAAGGGGCATAAGCGATGGGAAAACCGACAGGATTTATGGAATATGAGCGCAGGGTGTCCAAAGATGTGAGCCCCAAAGAGCGCATCAAGAATTTCAAGGAATTTCACGAGCATTTGACCATGGAGGAACAGCGGGAGCAGGGCGCGCGCTGTATGGACTGCGGCGTGCCGTTTTGTCAGTCGGGCATGACGCTTTGCGGCATGACTTCGGGCTGTCCTCTGCACAATCTGGTGCCGGAGTGGAACGATCTGGTCTACACGGGAAACTGGGAACAGGCGTACAACCGTCTGCATAAGACCAACAATTTTCCGGAGTTTACGTCGAGGGTGTGCCCCGCGCTCTGTGAGGCGGCATGTACCTGCGGCTTGAACGGCGACCCCGTTTCCACTAAGGAAAACGAGTATGCCATCATTGAAAACGCTTACGAAAAAGGCTACGCGGCGGCGAAACCGCCCAAGGTGCGCACCGGCAAGAAGGTGGCGGTGGTGGGCAGCGGCCCTTCCGGGCTGGCGGTGGCAGACCAGCTCAACAGGCGCGGGCATCTGGTGACGGTGTTCGAGCGTTCCGACCGCGTCGGCGGGCTGTTGATGTACGGCATTCCCAATATGAAACTGGAAAAGCACATCATTGACCGCAAGATCAAAGTCATGGAGGAGGAGGGAGTTACCTTCGTGACAAACAGTAACGTCGGCAAGGATGTGAAGGCGGAGAAGCTGTTAAAGGACTTTGACCGGGTGGTGCTCTGCTGCGGATCTTCCAATCCCCGCGACATCAATGCGCCGGGCAGGGACGCCAAGGGCATCTACTTTGCGGTGGATTTTCTGACGGCGAACACCAAGAGCCTGCTGGACTCGGACTTTGCGGATAAAAAGTATGTGGATACGAAGGATAAAAATGTGGTCATCATCGGCGGCGGCGACACCGGCAACGACTGTGTGGGCACGGCGATCCGCCACGGCGCGAAGTCTGTGACCCAGATCGAGATGATGCCCAAGGCGCCCGATGAAAGAGCCGATAACAACCCCTGGCCCGAGTGGCCCAAGGTCTGCAAGACCGACTACGGTCAGCAGGAGGCGATCGCGGTCTACGGTCACGATCCCCGCATTTATGAGTCCACGGTGAAGGAGTTCGTGAAAGATAAGAACGGCAATCTGAAAGCGGTGAAGATCGTCTCCCTGACCTGGGAAAAGGACGAAAAGACCGGACGCATGAACATGAAGGAAATCGAAGGCTCCGAAAAGACGCTGGATGCGGAGATCGTGCTGATCGCGGCGGGCTTTCTGGGCAGCCAGAAGTATGTGACCGATGCCTTCAAGGTGGAGCTGGACGGCAGGACCAACGTGCAGACGGCGGCAGGCAGATTTGCGACCAGCGCAGAGCGCGTGTTCACGGCGGGCGATATGCACACGGGGCAGTCGCTGGTGGTGAAGGCAATCCGACAGGGCAGGGAGTGCGCGAGAGAGGTGGACGAGAGCCTGATGGGGTATACGAATCTGTATGTGCAGTAGGCAAAGTTATGTCAACCAGCTGCAAAAGTGAAAGTTATGTAAATCAACAACTTGTATGACAGGAGCATCGAAAGAAATCAGATACACAGATAACGAAAAATCTCCACGGCAGATTTACGACCGCGGGGATTTTTTCTGTTTCTGCGTTCTATTCAGGGAAAACGATTGAAATACGGTTGAAAAGGATTGCTTGTCTGATGTGGCGGAAAAAGGGAAGGAAAAGCGGATATGGGTAAAAAATATGAGTATGTCATGGACGAGGCAGAGATCAGGGAGTGCGGCCGGTTTCTTACATGGGAACATGTAAAGTGCAATAAAAGGACGTGGCTGTTGCTTTTGATGATTTTGGCAGCGGAATTGATATTGCGACCGACGTACGTAGTAGCGACGGCGCTGCTGTCGGTCGTATTGATTCTGATCGTGTGCATCAACTGCTATCTGCTCACGACGAGAGAGTTGAGGGGGCAGCCTGTGTCTATCCGGATAGAAGGAAACAGGCTGAAGGCGAGGAGGAGAGATTACGGTGAGGTTCCCTGTACGGATATTCAAATGGTCCGCAGGACAAAGCGCCTCCTTTTCATGGGCTATACGCAGGGAGACAAACGGCAGGCGTGGTATGTGATACCGTTGCGTTGTTTTGCAGACGGGCAGGAGGTGGAGCAGTTTCTTGCTATGCTGCACGGTTCGTATGAGCCGGGGCAGAATCCGAGTCAGGAGCAGAGAGACGCATACGGGGAAGATATCCGTCTCAGTTTTCAGATGAATGGGGAAAGCTGGGGGCGTCTGCAAAAGGGAGCGGCTGATTTGGGAAATAGCGGCAGCCTGGGAAGAACCGCGCGGTTCAAGGCATTGATGCTATGGTTATGTGCGGTAACGGTCTTTGTACTCATAGCCACCGGCTTGGCAGCGAAAAAGTTTGATTTGCTGATTGTCTGTTTTGATGTTGCATTGACTGCGTGGATGGGAATGTGGGTGTTTTACCGAAATCCGGAGAAAAAGATCAGAAAACAGTTAAAAGCGCCGCAGCTGCAGGCTGCTGTTTGCGGACTATGGCAGTTTTCCTTTGCGGACGAAGGGATTTGCGTCGATATGCCGCAGGATCGGAAAAGCATCTATCTGTGGGAATCGCTTTCGTGGCTGTTTGAGACGCAGGAGGCATTTTATTTTTTTAATCAGGATCGAAAACGCTTTATAGCGGTTCCCAAAAAGAGTTTTGTAACCAGGGAACAGGTGGAACTTTTTTACAGGCTTTGCGCGAATCATGGCTTACAGCGGATGGAAGCTAAGAAGGCACGCTATGTACCGGGATGGTTCCTGTGGATCATTTTGGGCCTGATCTTTCTGGCGTTTTTGGGGACTGCTGCGGTAAAGATTTCTTTGGGCACAGGAAGCTGACGTAAATGGAAGCAGCTATCTGCGCCCCTCCAGATATTCCTTTCGGTACTGGCTGGGAGAGATATCGTAGTAAGTGCGAAACGCCTTGCTGAAATAGTGGTTGTCGGCATAGCCCAGCCGCTCGGCGATATCAATGATCTTATTATCTTCGTCTTCCAGAAGCTCTTTGGCTCGTTCCATACGCAGTTTCAGGACATACTCATAGATCGTGAAGCCGTATTTGCCGCGAAAGAGTCTGGTCAGATATTCCGTGGAAAAGAAATATTTTTCGGAAAACATGGTGATCTTGATGGATTCACAGTAGTGGCTCTCAATATATTCCTTAATGATGCGGACGACTTCGTCGGGAGAGATGTCTGCCTGCCCGACAGACGGCGCATCCTGAAAAACGGCTTTCGGATTCTACGAGCAAATAGGATTGACTGAAAAAGTCAATCGTATCATAACCGCTGCGGTGCTCCTGCTTCTCTGAGAGAGCCTTTTGAAGCTCTGAATCGGTTCCCCGAAAGTCAGCCTGATTGGAAAAGATGATCTCGCCGTTATCGTTCAGGAAGAAAAGAAGCTCGCCGTGGGTGGAGTGGTTTCCCGACAACTGCTTGGAGAACGTATCGTCCAGTTCCAGGCGCACAATGGCTTGGCTGACCCGCCCTTTTATTTGAAAAAGGGAGTGGTAGTAGATCATGTGTCCGGAATCGGCAGGGCGGATGCTGTGATTCATGGGGCTTGCCTCGCATTCGGCAAGGGCCTCCCACACCCCCTCCGGCGCAGATTCCCTTGCGGTAATATGCTGCTGTCCGTTGGTGCGTCCCACGGACAGATTCTGATGAAGCAGATAGAGCTCATAATCATGGATATCGTTTCGGGTATAATAATAGTAGAACATCTGCTGCTTGGCATAGGAAATCTGGTCGGAGGAAAGGGGAGCATTCTGCTCCACGATCCGCGTAAAGCGGGAGTCATAGTAGGGCTGGATGCAGAAATTCGCAAGTTCCATCAGGTAGGTGTCCAGATTTTCGAGCTCCAGATTCAGAATCTTTTCCGTGGTGTCCAGCTGGTTATTGATGGTGAGATTCCGGGTGGAGGTATAATTTTTGTAAATCAGGTATCCGGCGACCACGGTGGCAATCAGCACCATGAATATCGTAAGCTGCACCCAGAGAGCGGTGCGGTTGAGCAGATTTTTGATCGGGTTTTTTTGTGTGTTCATCATGGCGTTTCGTCTCATGGATTTGGGATTGATATTGTGCAAACTGCTGTCTGATAACATGCAGTACCGCGCATTTTCCACAAAATATATCTTACTATATTCTAAAAAATAGGACAATACAAATAAAAAATTGTTCAGTAATTTGCACCTATCTGTTTGGGATTTTCCATTTTTCTGTCAAATTGAATCATATACAATAGAATTCAGAAATAGAATGGATGGAATCTCAATAAAACGGAAAGGAGCCCTGCGATGAGCAGAAAAGCAAAAAGACAGTTAGAGACCGTGCTGTTTTCTCTGCCGGCGATCATACTGGTGTGTCTGATGATGTATCTGCCCATTGTTTTGAGCGGCTACAGGAAGGCGTGGGAAAGGGGTATTTCCTGATGCGTGCAGACGGCAGGGGCGTGAAGCAGATCGACTTCTGGAATCCGGGCATTGCCATTGTGGATTTCACCAATCCCGAGGCGAAAGACTGGTATGTGGGAAAGTTGAAAACCCTGCTCGATATGGGCGTTGACTGCTTTAAGACCGATTTCGGCGAGCGCATTCCCATTGACGTGACGTACCATGACGATTCCGACCCCGTAAGCATGCACAATTATTATCCTTATTTATACAATAAGGCGGTCTTTGAGATGCTGCAGGAAGTAAAAGGCGAGGGAGAGGCAGTGCTTTTTGCCGGAAGCGCAACTGCCGGCTGCCAGCAGTTCCCGGTGCACTGGGGCGGCGACTGTTCCGCATCCTATCCTTCTATGGCGGAGACGATGCGGGGCGGACTTAGTTTTGCCATGAGCGGATTTTCCTTTTGGAGCCATGATATCTCAGGGTTTGAGAAGACGGCTTCGCCGGATATCTATAAGAGATGGGTACAGTTTGGGATCTTTTCCTCCCACAGCAGGCTGCACGGTTCCCAGAGCTATCGGGTACCCTGGCTGTTCGACGAGGAAGCCTGCGATGTGGTGCGGTATTTTATCAAGCTCAAATGCCGTCTGATGCCTTATTTTTACAGACAGGCGGCGTATTCTCATGAGACGGGCATCCCCATGATGCGCCCGATGGTGCTGAAATTTCCGGGGGAGCCCGGCGTGAAGGATCTGGATATGCAGTACATGCTGGGGGATTCCCTTCTGGTGGCGCCGATTTTCAGAGAAGACGGCGAAGTCGAGTTCTATCTGCCGGAGGGCAGGTGGACGCATCTTTTGAGCGGTGAGGAGCGTGAGGGCGGCCGCTGGTACAGAGAAATTTACGATTATTTTTCCCTGCCGCTCTTTGTGCGGGAAAAGACCCTGCTTCCCTTGGGCGGAAACGACAGCCTCCCCGATTACGATTACACGGAAGGGCTGGAACTGCATCTGTATGCGCCAAAAGACGGGATAGAAGCGGTTTGCGAGATTACTGACCTGACCGGTCAAATCGTCATGACGGCAAAGGCTTCCCGTAAGGGCGGAGAAATCTCTTTGGAGACGGATCATCCGGAAAAGAAACCGACGCTGGTGGTTCATGGGATGAAGTAGAGATTTATCTTATTTTTGGGTAGCTTTTTCATAGTTTTTACAAAAAGGGATGCTTATAGTTGATAAAGATAATGAGCCGCAAAAAAGATCGATCGGAAAAGCGGCGGCAGGAGAGTGTGACGGCAGATGAAAGAGAAGAAAGCATCGAAAATAGGGTTTCTCTGGAAAAATATGGAAGGATATCGCTGTATCTATGTGATCGGGCTGCTTGGTACGGTGGTCTATAATGTCATGCAGCTGACGGTGCCCTTTTTTACGCAGCAGATCGTAGATCTGTTTTTGACGGGACCGGAGGCGGCATACAATCTGACGCATAAGCGCGGACTTTTCTTTCAGATGATTGCGGCGATGGTTCTGCTGACTTTTTTGCGGACGCTGATCGTTTATCTGGTGTGTATGGATGTGGAGCATGTGTCGCAAAAGCTCCTCTACCGTATCAGGACTTACCTTTTTCATAAGATTGAGCATCAGGATATGATGTTTTACAGTAAATTCCGCACGGGAGATCTGATGACCAGAATGACGGGGGATCTGGATGCGGTACGTCATATGATCGCATGGGTGATGAGAAGCATCGTGGAATCTTTTTCCCTCTTTTTTGCGGCGGCGGTTTATTTCCTCTACATGGACTGGCTGCTGGCGCTGTGTATGCTTGCCATCGCGCCGCTCATTTTCCTGATTATCATCCTGTTTAAGAATAAGGTCGCGCCGCGCCACAAAGCTCTGCGGGAGAAGCTTTCCAATCTCAATACGGCAGCGCAGGAAAACATCGCGGGCAACCGTGTGGTGAAGGCTTTTGCCAGGGAACCTTATGAGATTGAAAAGTTTGACGAATGCAGCAAAGATTACTCGCAGACCAACAAAAAAACGGCATTGACCTGGTTAGTCTATTTTCCTTATGTGGAGACGCTTGCCAACCTGATGCCGGTGGTGCTGCTCATTGTCGGCGGTCTTTTCATCATCGGGGGCAGGATCACCATGGGCGAGTATGTGGCGTTTTCCGGGTTGATCTGGGCAATCGCCAATCCCATGCGGCAGCTTGGTAATGTGATGAATGAGTTTCAGCGGTTTTCGGCTGCTTCGGAAAAAGTAATGGAAATCTATGATGCGGAACCGGAGATCGTGGACCGGCCGGAAGCCGTCGATCTGCCGAACCGTTTTGAGGGGCGAATCGAATTTAGGAATGTCAGTTTTCAGTATGCCGACGGCAATCTGCCTGTGCTCCATAATGTGACTTTTACGGTCAATCCGGGAGAGACATTGGCGATCATGGGCGAGACGGGCTGTGGAAAGACCTCCCTGATCCAGTTGATCCCCCGCTTTTATGAGGCGACGGAGGGAGAGGTGCTGATCGACGGCGTCAATGTGCAGGATATGAAATTGCAGCAGCTTCGCAAAAATATCGGTCTTGCCACGCAGGATGTGCTGTTGTACTCGGATACCATAGACGGCAATATCGCTTATGGTGACAGTCATGTCAGTCAGAAGGAAGTGGAGAAATTCGCGAGATATTCAGCAGCAGCGGACTTTATTGCCAGGATGCCGGAAGGATATGACACGCTTGTCGGTGAACGCGGGGTAGGGCTTTCCGGCGGTCAGAAGCAGCGGATTTCATTGGCGCGGGCCTTGGCTGTGCGGCCTGCTATCTTAATTTTGGATGATACGACCTCAGCGGTGGATCTGGAGACGGAGAAGCAGATTCAGCATGGTTTGGCGGAACTGGATTTTTCCTGCACCAAGATCGTCATCGCGCAGCGGATCTCTACCGCGAAGGCAGCCGATAAGATTCTGGTTTTGCAGGACGGACGCGTTACGGAAGCGGGATCGCATGAGGAATTGGTGGCGAAAAAGGGCTACTATTACAGTCTGGTGCGTCTGCAGACAGGTGCGTGAATGCTTCGGAATGGAGAGAGTACTATGGCGAGAAGAAATACATTCAGGGAAGACGAGGTGCTGGAAACACCCTTTGATATCAAACATCTTTTTCGGGCTTCCGCTTATATCAAAAAGTATCTGTGGCAGATGCTGCTGTCGCTTTTCTTAAGCGCCTGCGGGGGCATTGCAGCCCTGTTTGCGCCGATGGTGACGCAGAGGGCGCTCGACGAGGCGATACCGGACAAAAATGTCAGGCAGCTGATGACGTTGGTGGCGGTATTGGTATTGACTTATGCGGTCAGTATCATATTTACGACGGCAAGATCCCACATTATGATCCATGTCAGTCAGAATATCATTTACGACATTAGAAAGGATCTGTTCGCGCACTTGCAAAAACTGCCGTTTCAGTATTATGACGACAGACCGCACGGCAAGATCCTTATCCGGGTGGTGAATTATGTAAACTCGGTTTCCGATATGCTGTCAAACGGATTGATCAATGTGGTATTGGAGATCATGAATCTGATCTTTATTGTGATCTTTATGTTATGCGTGGATGTGAAACTTTCGCTGGTAGTGCTAGCGGGTGTGCCGGTGTTGGCGGTCTTTATGCTGTACATCAAAAACAGGCAGAGGAAGGCATGGCAGCAGGTATCAAATAAAAACTCCAATTTGAATGCCTATTTGCAGGAAAACATCGTGGGCGCAAAGATCACGCAGATCTTCGCCAGGGAGGAAGAAAACGAGGAGACCTTTGCCGAGCTGAGCGACCGCTGCCGTAGAGCCTGGATGAAGGCTGTTACCTACAGTAACCTGGTGTGGCCCGGTATTGACAATATCTCCGTCTGGGTACGGGCGGCTGTCTTTATCTTCGGCCTGTTGATTTTCGGGCAGGGAAATACGAGCCTGGGCGTGATCGTGGCGATTTCCTCCTACGCCTCGCGCTTCTGGCAGCCGATCATGAATCTGGGCAACATTTTTAATAACTTTATCAACAACATCGCTTATCTGGAGCGCATCTTTGAAACGATGGATGAGCCTGTCACGGTGGACGATGCGCCGAATGCAGTGCCTATGCCGCCCATAAAAGGCGAGGTGGTCTTTGAGCATGTGCACTTTGGTTATGAGGCGGATAAGCCCGTACTGCAAGATGTTTCCTTTACCGTGAAGCCCGGCGAGAGCGTGGCGCTGGTAGGGCCTACGGGTGCGGGAAAGAGCACCATTGTCAGCCTGTTGTCCCGCTTTTATAATGTGGACAGCGGCAGGATACTCATTGACGGGCAGGATATCTCGAAGGTGACGATCGCTTCCCTGCGTTCCCATATGGGCATTATGCTGCAGGACAGTTTCCTCTTTTCGGGCACCATTGAGGACAATATCCGTTACGGCAAACTGGACGCGACTTCGGAGGAAATCATTAAGGCGGCAAAGACAGTCTGCGCCGATGAATTTATCAGGAAATTTTCGGACGGCTATCAGACAGAGGTCAAGGAGCGCGGGTCCCTGCTTTCGCAGGGGCAGATGCAGTTGGTTTCCTTTGCCAGAACTTTGCTCAGCGACCCGTCGATCCTGATTCTCGACGAGGCGACCTCTAGCATCGATATGCACACGGAGCGGGCGCTCCAACAGGGGCTTAACGCGATGATGCAGGGCAGGACTTCCTTTATCATCGCGCACAGGCTTTCCACCATCAAAAACTGCGACAGGATCATGTACATAGACGAGGGCGGTATCCTTGAATGCGGCTCGCATCAGGAACTGATGGAGAAAAAGGGCTATTATTACAGGCTGTATACGGCGCAGATGGAGGATATCGCTTAGGAAGAAGGACAGGCGGCGACCAGCGCCCTGAAATCATCCCTGTCGCGCAGAAAATCGTAGCAGGGTTCCCGTTCCAGATCCGATTTTAATAGCTGCGTCAGAAATGCCGACTGAGAAGTTTTTTCAGGCGGCGTTTTTTGCATACGGGAAAAGAGAGGAGAGGACGCCATATCCCATGCAGTCTGCGAAGCTTCCAACAGCAGCTTTAGCAGGCGGATCGTTTCGTCGGCATCCTGCTTGGTAACGGCGATCTGTAGCGGCGCGACATAGGCGTTGTATTGCCAGAGGTCAAAAAGCGGCACCATCTGCGCGGTCTTGTCAGCGATGCGCTCCGCGGTCTGTAAGTTGCCTGCGGCGGTCTCTGCATCCACCAGCTTGTAGAGGAGCATCTGCGCTTTGGTCAGGGCGGTAAGGAGCATACGCTGCAAATCTGCGGCTGCCTTTTCGTGCTCTCCTTTTTCCTCATAGAGGTGGACCTGCAAAAGGGCTTTGTCCGCAACGGACTGCAGGATCGATTCCTTGTCGGGCATCCGATCGAGGATGACCTGCGCTTCGGCGTATCTGCCCGCACGGATCAGGCGGTTTGCCGTCAGATACTCCGCACTGTTTCGTATGCTTTCGTTGTCGCTTTCCATGAGATGCTGATACCAGGCAGTGATTTTTTCTTCATAGGGATGCTTTTTTTCTGCGGGAAGGTCTGCGAGCGTCAGCAGGCTGTCAAGCACCAGCGCAAGGTTGTGCAGCAGGGTTTCGTTGTGGGGATATTCGTGGATTTTTTTTGCCGCTTCCTGAAAGACTTCCGCATAGCCTTTTTCTCTGACCAGCATGGAGATGTGCTCACAAAAGTGACCGATCTCCCTGGCGTTCATATCTTCCGTAAAGCAAAGGAGCGTGTTCACATCAGTCTTTAACAGGCGCGCGAGGGGTGCAAGCAGGGAGATGTCGGGGCTGGTGAGACCGTTTTCCCATTTACTGACCGCTGCGGTCGATACATTTAGGTAAGCAGCGATATCGTCCTGGGTGAGGCCGAGGTCTTTTCTTTTTTGCCGGATGATCTGATGGAGGGACATGAGGGGCTCCTTTCGTAACACTCTGTCTTGATATCTTGTAACAATTTGATTGTAGCACGGAGGAAAATCCGCTACAATGGAGTGTGTGTTAAATGATGGGAAAATAATATAACCGGAAGTTAAGAAAATGCTGTATCAGTAGAGCGGTGGGAAGATACCTACCGAGGGGACGGGCTGAACCTGTATGCTTACTGTGC
>DETS01000027.1:59707-60519 GCA_002361735.1 Lachnospiraceae bacterium UBA3282
GGTGGTTTATTATGATCCGAGTGGGCATTTGGCAAATAATTGCCCTGAAGATCTTGTGGTAAAACCTGACAATACACAGGCTGGAAAGGCCGTTGAAGGAATTACTGAAGAGGCTTCTGGGAAAAAGTTAGTAAATATAAATGATATTACAGGGGATTTAGATGATCCCAATATAAGAGTATATGGAACTTATGATGAACTAACGAATGCAGATGTGAAGGATGCCCATCATATAGTTCAAGATGCAGCGGTTAGAGACATACCAGGGTATGACCGTGGATCGGCACCAGCGATTCAAGCAGATGGACCATCTACACAGATAGGATCAGAGCATTATAATATGACGTACGATCAATCACATGCTACAACAGGCGGGACATATGGTGCGGAGCGTACAATAGGAATGGAATCTGTGAAAGAAAGGTTAGATGTGTCGGATACTGACATGAAATCGCTTGAAGAGTATGTAGATGGATATTTTTGTGATGAATTAAATCTGTCAGATGATTCAGCAACAAGGATTCCGGGAAATAGGCATGGTGCAAAATAATAAAGATATTAAAATAGTTTTTGTCAATTAACTTGCATGCAAAATCATAAAAATACTAATGGATAAAATTTACGAAAGGATAAAGGAACAAAAATGGAAGAGATTGTTAAAAAATGTAAACATGTAATTGAGTGCATGGTAAATGATAATTATGAATTGTTAGAAATAGAGGGGGCATTAGAAAGAGTATCCGAAAGAGATATTAAAAGAGTATTGCATGAATATAATCCTGATGAGAACATAATAATTCCGCCAGAAGAAT
>DETS01000095.1 GCA_002361735.1 Lachnospiraceae bacterium UBA3282
GATATGGTTTTACTTTGTTCGGATGGTTTGACTAACATGGTGGAAGACGAGACGATATGCCGGATTTTGAAAAATGGCAAAAGCCTCAAGGACAGGGTAGAAGAACTGGTACAGACAGCCAACATGAACGGTGGCAGGGACAATATATCGGTGATCGTTATCGAACCGTTAGCAGACGAGGTAGAACATGATTAAGATAGGTATGATGATAGGGGACCGCTATGAGATCCTGGAGAAGATCGGGACCGGCGGCATGTCAGATGTATATAAGGCAAAAGATCATAAGCTGAACCGTTTTGTGGCGGTGAAGGTCCTGAAACAGGAGTTTAGCGAAAACGCTAACTTTGTATCGAAATTCCGTATTGAAGCACAGGCGGCGGCGGGGCTTATGCACCCTAATATCGTCAACGTCTACGACGTGGGCGAGGAGGGGGATAACCACTACATTGTCATGGAGTTGGTGGACGGCATCACCCTCAAGAAATATATCGAGAAAAAGGCGAGACTCTCCGTAAAGGAAGCGGTCAGCATTGCGATTCAGGTCTCAATGGGCATTGAGGCGGCACACAATAACCATATCATTCACAGAGATATCAAACCCCAGAATATCATTATCTCCAAAGAAGGGAAGGTAAAGGTGACGGACTTTGGTATCGCCAAGGCAGCCACCAGCAATACCATCACTTCCAATGTCATGGGAAGCGTACATTACACGTCTCCGGAGCAGGCAAGAGGCGGCTACAGCGACGAGAAAAGCGATATCTATTCTTTGGGTGTCACCATGTTTGAGATGCTCACGGGCAGAGTACCTTTTAACGGCGAAACTACGGTAGCCATCGCCATCAAGCATATTCAGGAGGAATTTCCCTCACCCAGAGAATATGTGTCGGAGATTCCGGTCTGTGTGGAGCAGATCGTCTTTAAGTGCTGCCAGAAAAGCCCCGATAGGCGATATCAGTCCATGTCGGAGCTGATCGTCGATCTCAAGCAGTCCTTGATCAATCCGGACGAAGATTTTGTCAAAGTGGCGGAGCCTGACGAGGAGGCTTCCACCCGTATGATCACGGATAGAGATATGGTGCAGATCAAGCGGCAGTCGGAGAACAGGGATTCCATGGACGAGGCAATGAGACTGCGGAAAGACAGCAGGACAGCGGAGCGCCAATATCAGGAAGATGAAGACGAGGATTGGGAGGACGATGAGGAGGACTACGATCCCAAGATGGAAAAGATCACTACCATATTGGCGGTGGTGGCGGCGCTTTTGATTGGCGGTATCCTGATTTTTATGGTGGGAAGGACCATGGGGGTATTTTCCTTTGGGCAGCCGAGAGAAAACGAGGAGCAGGCGGAGGAGACCGAGCAGGTGGAGATGATCCGCGTAGTGGGAATGCACGTGGATGAGGCAAAGAGGGCTCTTCTGGATAAAGGTCTTGTGCCGGAGATCCGCTATGAAGTAAATGAATCTTATGATGCGGGAACCGTTTTGCGGGCAAGCGTGCAGGACGGCTTGATGATCGATAAAGGAACGAATGTGATTCTCACGGTGGCAGAGGCGGCGGAAGGAGTGAAGGTGCCTTCTGTGACAGGGAAATCCCAGGCGGAAGCTACTTCCATTCTGGAGAAGGAAGGCTTTGTGGTAAATGTGACGGAAAGTCACGATCAGACAGTGGAGAAGGGAAGCGTTATCTCTCAGTCACCGGAGGCGGATACCACGGCTTCCGCAGGTTCCAGTATAACGATTCGCGTGAGTCTCGGGGCGGAGGAAGATAAGGTCAGAGTGCCGGAAGTGATTGGGATGTCGGAGATGGATGCCATGGCAAGTTTGACGGAGAGTGGTCTTGCCGTGGGGAATGTGACCCAGACCGAGCATGAAGATGCGGCGCTTACAGACAAGGTCTGCTACCAGAGTTATTCTGTCGGCTCTTATGTGGACAGAGGAACTCCTGTTGATTTGAAGATCAGTACAGGTCCCTCTCAAAAAACTTATCGATATGCCGAGGGAATCACGGCGCCCACGGAAGATCCGGCGTATCAGGGCGGGATGAAGGTGACGGTGACGCTCACCACCCAGGATGGTACGCAGCTTTTAAGCACCGAGACGCAAAGCTTTCCCGTGGCGGTCAACTATACGGGAATCAAGTCTCCTTCCGGGACCATCCGTTTCACCTTTACTGTGACGACGGAGGCTACGACGATTACCAATCCTGAGACCGGGGAGACGACGACGCAGGAGGGCACTTCTGAGATAAAAACCGTGGAGAGACAGGTCAACTTCATCGAAGAGTAGCATGAGAAGAAATTCTAATCACTCGCAGCAAAGGCTGCTTCGCGAAGAATTTCTATGTCTCATGCAGGAGAATGCCGGAAAGCAGGCATTCTCCGTATAGAGGATAATATAAGGTTAGGGGTATGCAGGGAAAAATCATGAAAGGGATCGCCGGCTTCTACTATGTCCATGTGGAAGGGAAGGGCATATATGAGTGCAAGGCGAAAGGAATTTTCAGGAAAGAAGGCATAAAGCCCCTGGTGGGCGATAATGTGGAGCTGGATGTGCTGGATGATGTCGAGATGCTTGGCAACATCAGGCGTATTCTGCCCCGAAAGAGCGCGCTGGTGCGTCCTGCTGTGGCGAACGTGGATCAGGCGCTCATTCTTTTTGCCATCGTCAAGCCGAATCCGAATTTTAATCTCCTCGACAGGTTCCTGATTCGCATGGAACGGCAGAATCTTCCTACGATCGTTTGTTTTAACAAAGAGGATATCGCTTCCCCGGAGGAGAAGGAAGCGCTGCGAAAATCTTATGAAACTTGTGGATATCGGGTGTTATTTATAAGCGTGCATGAAAATAAAGGCGTGGATGAGGTACGAAAGATGCTTGCCGGGAAGACTACCACGCTTGCCGGACCGAGCGGTGTGGGGAAATCTTCACTGATCAATCTGCTTTCGCCCGAAACACAGATGGAGACAGGAGAAATCAGTCAAAAGATAGAGAGAGGACGTCACACGACAAGGCATTCGGAGATCATCGCCCTGGGAGAAAGTACATATATTATGGATACCCCGGGCTTTACCTCTTTGGATATTTCGGAGATCACCAAAGAGGAACTTAGCGGGTACTACCCGGAGTTTCGAGACTATGAGCCATACTGTAAATTTCGGGGCTGTGCACATATCGGCGAGCCTTCCTGCAGAGTCAAAGAGGCTGTGGAGGAGGGGGCAATCAGCCGGGTGCGGTATGAGAATTATAAGGTTTTGTATCAGGAACTGAAAGAGATCAGGCGGTATTGACAGTTGCCTCTATGCAACCAAACATGACATATTTCCGCGCGATATGTCGCGTTTGGTTGGTGGCATTTCCGCAAAAATAACGTACAATAGTATGAAAAGTACGTATGGAGGAAACTATGCGAAAATATTATCTGGACAATATCAGGTGGGCGACGATTCTTTTGGTGATGGCTTACCATGTGTTTTATGCGTTCAATGCCGCAGGGGTGTTAGGCGGCGTGGGCAGTTTTACAAAAGTACAGTATCAGGATGCCTTTCTGTACTTTGTCTATCCGTGGTTCATGGTGCTGCTGTTTGTGGTCGCGGGTATCAGCGCAAGGTATGCGCTGGAACAATGTGCAGGCAGGGAATTTATCGGCAGGAGAACGTGGAAACTTCTGGTGCCTTCGACTCTGGGGCTTTTTACCTATCAGTGGATTGTGGGGTATTTTAATATTAAGATTGGCGGCGGTCTGGAGTATCTCCCGTCTTTTCTGATCTATCCTGTGTCTGCGCTCTCAGGTACGGGACCGCTGTGGTTTGCACAGGTTCTGTGGCTGTATTCCCTGATCATTGTGTGGATCAGGAAAATGGATAAAGAGGACCGCCTTTGGAAGCTGGGAGAAAAAAGTAACATGTTCGTGCTTTTGCTGCTGGTGTTTCCGCTCTGGGGAGGCGCGCAGATTCTCAATATGCCGGTGATCACCATCTACCGCTTTGGTATTTACCTGGTTGCTTTCCTGTTGGGATATCTCGTATTTTCTCATGATACCGTGCAGGAAACTCTGGCAAAGTACGGGCTGTCGCTTCTGCTCGCAGCTATAGTAACAGGTGTTATTTATACCGTATTTTATTTTGGCGATAATTATACGGAAGATCATGTGCTGAAAAGCTTGTTTACCAACGGTTATGCGTGGCTGATGGTTCTTGGCATTCTCGGTTTTGGCAAAAAGAACTGTGACAGGCAGAATGGATTCAGCGCCTATATGACAAAGAGCAGTTTTGGGTTTTATGTGCTTCACTATACGTTTATTGCGCTCCCCTGTTATTATCTGAAAGAGAAAGCGGCATTGCCGGTGCCTGTTGTTTATCTTGCGGCACTGTTGACCGTTTTTGTCTGTACGCCCCTCTGGTATGAGGTGATGCGCAGGATTCCCGTGATCAGGTGCCTTGTGCTGGGGATTAGGAGAAAAAGATGATAAAAGATAATCTGGTGCTGCTTAGAAAGTTAAATGAATATTCGCAGGAGGAGATCGCGGAAAAAATCGGGATATCGAGACAGGCTTACGGAAAATGGGAGAAGGGAGAGACCGTTCCCGATGTTGAGAAATGCGCGAAGCTTGCCGCAGTGTACGGCGTTACGATCGACAGTCTGATCCGCACGGAAAGAATGGATGATCACACGGTGCTGCCGCCTGCTCCAAAGGGAAAACACATCTTCGGCGCGGTCACCGTTTCGGAGCGCGGACAGATCGTTATTCCCAAGAAGGCGCGGGAAGTCTTTGAGATTAAGGGCGGCGACAGGCTGATCCTTTTGGGAGATGAAGACGAAGGGTTGGCGCTTGTAAAGGAAAGCCTGTTTACGGAGCGGGTTAATCAGGCATTGGCGGTGGTGGCTAAAACCACCTGATCATCCCCTTCGCCCAGGTCTTGAAAAAGAGCCAGTTTGACGACACATGCGCATCGATGGCGCGGCAGGCATCCTCATAGTTGAAAGGCTGTCGGTTGCTGATCTGCGTATAGGTTCCGGTGGCGCGGGAGTACCCGAGCGCTACTTTGCCGCTTGCCGCATCTCCGATCGCTACCTGCGCGCCATGGGCTGATGCGCCGAAGGCAAACTGCCCGAAGGTTAAGGCTCCCATGGAAAAAATGCCGATGGCAACAGCGCCCATGCTGATTACGCCGACGGCAAAACTGCCAAGAGCAATCAGACCGAAGGCAAATGTGGCAAGAGAGAGCAGTCCCAGAGAGACAATGCCGATCGAGAAGCCGCCCATTGCCGCTAAACCGAGAGCAAACCAACCCTGCGCAACCAGACCGATGGCGATGACGCCCTTTGCCCGGCGGCCGATACCCAGATTGATGTGCACGAGAGGCAGATTGCCGATCATTTTCTTACTCTTATATTCATAGTGGTATCTTCCTTTGCTCGGGCGGGTTCCCGATGTCTCCGGTGACGCCTGCGTTTCCTTCAGAAGATAGTCCGTACTGACTTCGAAAAGTTCGCTGATCGCCACGATCTTATCCAGTTCGGGAACCGATTGATCGGTCTCCCATTTGGATACCGACTGTCTGGACACACCCAGCTTCTCCCCGAAGATTTCCTGAGAAAGTCCCTGCTGCGTTCGTAATCTGTAAATTTTTTCACCGAGTGTCATGTTTTTTCTCCATTTCCATGCTGTTTTTGTTCTACTCTTGCCCTTTTATCGGTTCGATTTTGGGCGATTTCCCAAGCAGCGTTTTCGCTCCTGATCAGGATGGAGCTTCTTGCGTTAACGTCCCTTGAATGATTCGATTATAGAAAAAATTCCTGCAGTAATCCATAAAGGCTGCTTGGAAGTTTGTCAACTGACAGTTGCAGCGCTGAAAAATGCGGCTTCTGCGCGCAATTCCATTTTTTGAATTTACTATTATTTTTGACGTAAGATCTCAAAATGTCAACTGTCTTGCGACATATTGATACGGAGATTTTGCTTCATCGGATGGCATTTTTGAATGCCCTTATGTTAAAATGAATGGTAACAGATGATTGTGAAATTTTTTGATGACCCAAATGGATTGAGAAAGAAGGACGGCGCATGGAGCAACGGATAGAGGAATTGCAGATTGCCGGGTTTTGCTGTCGCTTGTACCTGCCGCCGGATTACGGCGAGGGTACGCAGCGTTACCCGACCATGTATGTCAATGGCGAGATTCCGCTGGAAGAAATATTGACTAAATTAGTCAAAATGGGCGTGCAAACCGATTTTATTCTGCTTTCCATCCAACCGAAAAACTGGAACGACGATTTCACACCCTGGGCAGCTCTGGCGTTTCGGACGGGGGAAGACGCGCCGCAGGGCAGGGCGGATGCCTACTTAGCCTGTCTGACAAAAGAAATAAAGCCATACATGGACACGCATTACCGCACAAAGCCCGAGCCGCAGCATACAGCGTTGTTCGGCTATTCGTTGGGCGGGCTGACGGCAGTCTATGCCCTTTACAAAACGGATGTATTTGGCACGGCGGCAAGTCTTTCAGGATCGCTTTGGTATGACGGTTTTTGCGAATGGATGGAGGGGGAAAAGCTTCTGCGGACGGACTTGTGGGTGTATCTTTCCCTTGGGAAAAAGGAGGAGCGCAGCAAAAATCCGCGTATGGCTAAAGTGGCGGAATGCACACAGCAGGCAAAGGAGATTCTGGCGGTGCAGCTAAAAAATCAGGTGCACTTCGAATGGAATGAGGGCGGTCATTTTCACGACATCGAGGGGCGGTTCGCGAAAGCAATTCTGTGGTGGACGGAGGGCTTTAGCGGATGCAGAAGATAGTTCCCTCTACGGATAAACATATTACTTTTTTATCATAAGAGGAGTTGATTTCATGGGAAAAAGGCGGTTGTCAGGAATTATGATCGCAGTCTGCTTACTGCTGCAGGGCTGTGGGACAGAGCAACACAATACAGATGATTTTCAGATGGAATACCAGGCAGAAGCCGATGCGGGGCAGACAGCGGATCATGCCGCAGATGAAAACGGCATAGGGCAGACGACACAAAATTCTGCGGATGAATGCGGCGGGCAATCAGAACAGAAGGATGGCGGAAGCGCAAATGCCGCAGAGGTGGCTGCTGAGGAACAGCATGAAAAAACTGCCGCATTGGTGTTGCAGAAGGGTTCCCCGCAGCTTGCCAAGATGGTGGAGGAGCAGGCGAAAGTGCTGGAGGAATACGCTGCATTTCTGGCAGAATACGAGCCGCAGCAGGAGAATGAGCAGCAGCCGCTCCGATTCGCCTTACTGTTTTTGGATGGCGATGATGTTCCGGAATTGATCGTGATAGAGGGCACGGCTCATGCACAGGGCGCATCCGTTTATGTGTTTCAGAAAAGGCATGTGATTTCCGTTGGTACATACGGCGAGTACGGCGCGTTGGGATATCGGGAAAAAGAAGGAATCCTGTTTGACGATTACGATACGCAGGGAGATATTTTTTCCCGGGTGTATCAGATTAAGGAAAATCAGGCAGTACTCCTGCAAAGCTATGATTCTATCGAACCGCCGTATTCGGAGAAGGGAGAAGAACTGCAGTACACCTATCATGTAGACGGGAAAGAAGTGACAGAGGAACAATATCAGGAAATTTCTGATAAATGGTCAGCAGACGGATATCGAATGATACAATACGATGATTGTCGGGCATTGACGGGAAGCGATATCCAAAAAGACTTGCAGGAAGAATTGGAAGACCGGATCCTGATGCAGGAGAATGTGCTGAAACAGAATCTGCTGAGTACGGCGGGAGCGCAGGAGAGCGATATTTTATTGTTTGACTGTGACGATTACGATGGAGACGGGAAGTATGAGGCATTTATGATCGTTGGAAAATCTCATACCTATCCCGGAGGCTGGGGAGAGGAAACAACGTATACGGGAACGCTGTATTTTGCGGGAGCGGCGCATGGCGTATCGGCGCTTTCCGACAGTTACGGGATCTATCGTAAGATAGACGGGGTAATGGATTTCGGCTCCAGAAAATATCTTTTCTTTGATACCGAATATTGTGTTACGGCAGATTACAGTGAAATTTGGACGGTGAGAGAAGGAGAGCCGGTAGAAGAAAGCAATCTGTGTCAAAGCGGGCAGGTGGTATACCGTGACGCATATCCGAGAGAGGAGTTTGAAATTTGGGTAAATGCGTACGATTTCTGCTGTGAGAATGAGGACGACGACCTGTGGACAGGCCATAGCCAGAAACCGTATTTTTATCACTACGACCACTTTGAGGATCAGATCGAAGCGTATGGAGGAGAGAAAATCACAAAGGAGGCATTTGCCAAATTAAGCGGGTCGGATCTGATCGGAGCGATCGAGGACGAAGGCTATACGGTCGGAGAAATCATTTACTGGGAAAATGATATCGTGACGATCAACTATCATTATGCGGAAACCTGGGGCGAGGACGGAGAGAAAACGGTTTACTATTATGAAAATGTGATCTGGGATAATCAGGTTAAGGATTATTGGAGAAAGGAAGAAAGGGGCGTTACTTCGTGGAAGAATGCAGGAGAGTGGGGAAGTTACGGGCTGTGATGGGCTGCGTATCGGGCGACCATGCGTTAGCGGTCGCTCTGCAGGGGCGGAAAACAGATGATGATGTGAAAACCTACCGTCATAAGTTGAGAATTTCTTGAGATTTATGGGATACTATAGAAGCACTAAGTTTCACGCAGGAGAAAGGTTGTATGCGCAAAAAGATTATGATCGTAGACGACGAGCCCGGTATTGTCGCCGTCATGCAAAGTTATTTCGAGCAGGCGGGATATCATGTGACGACAGCCTATAACGGAAAAGATGCTCTGGAACGCTTAAAGCAGCTCCCCGACATCGTTCTCTTAGATATCAATATGCCGGATATGGACGGGCTGACGGTCTGTGAGAATATCAGACAGCATATTACCTGTCCGATTCTCTTTCTGACCGCCCGCATAGAAAAGGCGGATAAAATAAAAGGATTTTCCGTCGGTGCGGACGATTATATTGAAAAGCCCTTTGATCTGGATGAACTCGGCGCCAGGGTAGCCGCCCATTTGCGGCGCGAAAACCGCAGACAGGAATCGTCCTGCCTGCGCTTCTTCGGCGATTTGGTCATTGACTGTACGAAACGGGAAGTGTCGATCGGTCAGGAGGCGGTCGCCCTGTCTAAAAAGGAATTTGATATCGTGGAATTGCTTTCTACTTACGGAGGACAGGTATTTGACAGGGAGCGGATTTACGAAAAGGTGTGGGGCTTGGAGAGTGATGGAAACAGCGATACCGTGATGGAACATATCAGAAAGATTCGTGCCAAGTTCGCACAGCACACGATGCACAGTTATATCGAAACGGTATGGGGAGTGGGTTACAAATGGAATGGTTGAGGCGGATGAAATTAAAAAGGGCGCTGTTTGCCATAGCTTTTCTCAATATTACGATTGCGCTGATCCTCTCGCTGCTTGCTATCTGGGGTTGCGCAGAACTGCGTTCGTATTTTGCGACAGAGGGGATCGGCATTATCATGGATGCGCAGTCGGAGCAGGTCACGGTCAGGCAGATACAGGAGGGGAGCGCAGGGGAGGAAACAGCAGCCGAGATACTGTCGGTTGTGCAGATTTTACTGCCAATCGTGATTTATATCTGTGCCCTGTTTCTCAGTGCCTCCTTATTTTACCGCCTGAAGCTGCGTGACCCGATCGAGGCGCTGACAAAAGGCGCCGACCGTATTATCGACAATGATCTCGACTTTGAGATGGCGGCGGGGTCAGAGGATGAACTGGGGCAGCTTTGTACCGCCTTTGAGACCATGCGCAAGACCCTGCTTGCCAACAACCGTGAGCTGTGGAGGCAGGCGGAGGAGAGAAGAAGGCTCAATGCGGCGTTTGCCCATGATTTGCGCAATCCTGTTACGGTTCTGAAAGGTTCCGTAAAACTGGCGAAAAACAGCGTGGCGGGTATGATGGCAGATGCACGGCAGGGAGAGCAAAGAAAACAACTTGCGGAGCATCTGCAGCGAATCGAGGACTATACGGACAGGATTGAGCAGTATGTGGAGACGATGAGCAGTATCCAAAAACTGGAACAGATAGAGATCAATAAGGAACCGGCGGCGTGGGACAGCCTTGTGATAGAATTGGAAAACATGATACGCTTTATGGGAGCGGACAGTCAAAAAGAGATTTGCTTTCAGCCATCGCAAGCGGCGGAAAGAGTGGCGGGGGATATTTTGCTGGATAAATCCATTTTCTTTCAGGTTGCGGAAAATCTTGTGGCGAATGCCATGCGGTTTGCCGCGCATAAGATAATGGTACAATGCGCTGTCACAGACGAAAACCTGTCCTTTACCGTGTCGGACGACGGCTGCGGATTCCCTGAAAAACTACTGCAAAACGGCATTCAGCCCTTTCAAAAAGGAACGGAGGAGACGGGTCATTTCGGCATGGGGCTGTATCTTTGCGAGCTTCTTTGCAAAAAACACGGTGGCACTTTATCGATTCAAAACAAACCATCGATGCAGGGCACAACGACTACACAGAATAACCAAACGGTGCAAAAAAGCATATCTGGAGCGACAGTCTGTGCTGTCATAAAAATCCAACCAATCTTGAGGGATTTTTGAGAATTGCCCGTTACACTCTCCTTATCAACAACGATAAGGAGGTTTTTTTATGCAGATTCAAGTTCAGGATATCTCAAAAATTTACGGAACGGCGGAAAGCGAGGTGATTGCCCTAAACCACGCGTCCATGACGATCGCGGCGGGGGATTTCATTTCCATCATGGGACCGTCGGGCAGCGGCAAGAGTACGCTTCTTCATCTGATCAGCGGGCTGGATTCGCCCACTTCCGGACAGGTGCTCTATGGGGACACCGATATTCACCACGGCAGCGATAAAGCACTGTCGGCGTTTCGCCGCAGGAAGATCGGCTTTATCTTTCAGCAGTTTAATCTGCTGCCTGTTTTAACAGCCCGTGAAAATATCATCATGCCGCTGCTTTTGGATAAAGAACAGCCCGATCAAGCCTATTTGGAAGAATTATCTTCTCTTTTGGGATTGGAAAAACGGCTTTCCCACCTGCCCCATGAACTGTCCGGCGGGCAGCAGCAGCGCGTGGCGATCGCGCGGGCGCTGATTGCGAAGCCCGATATTATTTTTGCGGACGAACCCACGGGAAATCTGGACAGCAAGAGCGGCGGCGAGGTGATGAAGATGCTCTGTGATATCAGGGAAAAGATGAATAAGACACTCGTTATCATCACCCATGACGCGCGGATCGCACAGATGGCCCAGCGGCGGTTTACGATCATTGACGGAGAACTCGCGGAGGTAAAAAATGAAAACTAAATTCATGAAATCCTATTTATCTTTAGCAGTAAAAGAATTAAAAGCCCAAAAAGTGATGGCGGTTCTGATTCTGATCGCGGTCATTCTTTCCTGTAGTATGACGACGGCGATCGGGCAGTCTCTGGGCATTTTGCAGGCGATGAGGATCGAGCAGGCGTCCTCGTTAAACGGCGACCGCTACGCCACCTTTCATCAGCTTAAGGAAGAACAGAGGCGGCAGTTGGAAGCAGATGACAGACTTTACGATGTGGGGAGTCTGATCAATGTGGGCAATACCAAGTTTGCGGGCAGCAGTCTGACACTGTTTATGCGGGAATATCTGGGTAATGCGTTGGACGCTTATCCGATAATCGGTAGGGTGAAAGAGGGGCGGCTGCCGGTATCACCGATGGAGATTGCGCTGCCGGAAAATATTCTGCCCTATCTGGATCAGGAGGTCGGCATTGGCGATACCATAACGCTGCAGTCAGACGTCTCTTTGATGGACGGATCGATACCTGCCTATTCGTATACGGCAGATTATACGGTCTGCGGCATTCTGGAAGCAGACTATATCGGCTATAGTACGGGAACGGTGGAGGCCGTGGTGGGAGAGGGGACAGCTAAGATGCTGCTGCCCGAGGAATTTCTGCTGTATTCCACCGATTGTAAGACAAAGGATACCCTGCACTTTCAGGCGATTATCGATGATTTGGCAAACCGCCTCGGTGTCAGAGAAAGATATGTGCAATACAACTGGATTCTGTTGGATGCCCTCGGCATTTCTTATCGGGAGGCGGGCAGCTCCAATACCGATACCGGCTTTTCCTTTATGGCGTTTGCAGGCGTCATGATCGGTGTGTTGGTTCTGATTGCCGCAGGGCTGGTGATTTATAATATCCTGAAAATCGCGGTCACCAGGCGCATCAAAGAGTACGGGACGCTGCGGGCGATCGGTGGCGAGAAGGGACAAATCTACCGTATTGTCACGCTCCAATTGATTGCCCTGTGCGGGGTCGGCATTCCTTTCGGACTTCTGTTTGGCGCGCTTTCAGCCAAGGGAATCCTCACAGCCGCGACGGGTGTCCTGAATCCGGATCTGTTTATGGCGGACAGTGCGGGAGAATTGGCGCAGACGATTCGTGCGACAAGTTCTGACAGCTTTTTGCCTTACCTTGTCAGTATCGCGGTTACACTGCTTTTCGCAATGGCGGCGGCATTTCCGGCGGCACGCTATGCGTCGCGCGTTTCTCCGACAGTCGCCATGTCAGGGCAGGCGGTAAAAATCAAGAGACGCAGCCGCAAAGCAAAAGCCATCCACAATTTTGAGGCTTACTATGCACGCCTGAACTTAAAGCGCGGACGCGGCAGGACCGTGATCACGATCCTTTCCCTGATCATGAGCATTACGGTGTTTGTGGCGCTGCAAAGCTGTGTGACCCTCCTTGATACGAGCAAAGAGGTACAGGATTCGCATTTGGGAGATTATGCGATCACGGACGAAAACCTTGGGATCGCTCTGGAAAGTATCGACAGGCTCCGTGCGCAGGAGCAGGTAGCGGATTTGGCAACGACGAAATTGGCGGTCTATTCGCATGATGAGAATGGGGATATCCCAGTCGAACTTGATTTTGCGCTGCAGACATGGGAGGCATTTGGTGTGGCGGGCTTAAATGACGAGCGTCTGACTGCCGCCGCGGAGGGGCTGACAGAGGAGGATAAGGCTGAGCTTTTGGCGGGGACAGCGTGCATTGTAAAGAATCCCATCGCCATTTCCTATGGGGGACAGACCTATGAGGGCACGCAGTTGAAGCAAAATGACACGATCACGGTGAACGGAAAGAAGATCCGCGTTGCCGGGATTGCTGACTCGGCAGTTAGCATCAACAACGAAGGATGGATAAACGGTGTGCAGATCTGGGTCAGTGATGAGTTGTATGACGCACTGACGGGCAGCGACCGCTATGCGGAGGTCTATCCGACCTTGAAGCAGGATGCGGACAGGGAACAGTTTGAGACATGGTTGGAAGACTGGTGTAAGGAAAACGCGGGCAGCCACTGGCTTTCCTATCAGATGACGGCTAAGCAGCTGGAGGAAAGTTTCGAGCAGATTAAGTTTTTGTGTTACGGGCTGATTTTCTTTATCGGGCTGATCGGCATCCTGAATATCATCAATACCGTCTACAGCAACATCCACACCCGCGTGGCGGAAATCGGGATGCAGCGGGCAATCGGCATGAGCGCGGACAGCCTGTACAAGACTTTTCTCTGGGAGGGGGCTTATTACGGCATCATCGCGTCTGTCATCGGTGCAGTCGTGGGCTATTTTTGTACGATGGTGGTGGATGCTGCCGCGACGGACAGCCTGCAATTCGTTGCCGTTCCGTGGCTGCCGATTCTGGAGGCGGCAGTGATTTCCATTCTCGCCTGCCTGTTGGCGACCGCGGTTCCGCTGCGTTCGATTGCGGGGATGAATATCGTGGAATCGATCGAGGGGGTGGAGTAAAGGCGTTTGCGGTGAAAGAAAACGATATTAAAGACGGAAATGACGTATATGCAAATACGAAATAATGATAGAGACAAAATGTGGGAACGGTCTTGACAATCAGCAATCGAAATTTTTATAATGGGAACGAGGGGGTATCGACATGAAAAGCATACGTACAAAAATCACCTTATGTCTCATTTTAACAGTTCTGGCAGGACTGGTAGCGTCCGGATCTTCCAGCATTGCACTCAATTACAACAGCACCATGGTGACCGTGGAGCAGATGATGAGTGAAACCGCGGTTCTGGCGGCGGGACGTGCCCAGCAGGAGCTTGCGTCTTACAAAAATGTTGTCATGGAGGTCGGTCATATTCCGCAGCTTGCCGATGCGGAGGTGTCGGTGGAAGAAAAAAAGGCGATCATGGATGAGCGCGTAGCCATGCATGGTTTCCAGCGGGGCAATATCATCGGCGCGGACGGCATCAGTATTTTTGACGGTAAAGATTATTCTGACCGCGAATATGTGCGTCAGGCGTTACAGGGAAATATTTATGTGTCGGAGCCGTTGATCAGCAAGATCACCGGGCAGCTGTCCATTATGGTTGCGGCGCCGCTCTATGCGGAAGAAAATTACGGATCCTCCATTGTAGGTGTGGTCTATTTTGTGCCGCAGGAGACTTTTTTGAATGATATCGTGTCGGCGATTCAGATTGGTGAGAACAGCCGTGCTTACATGATCAATAAAACGGGTGAAACGATCGCGGATATTACGCTGGAGACGATCACGGTGCAAAATATAGAGGAGGAGGCGAAGCAGGATCCGTCATTGCAGGAACTGGCGGCGATCCATAGCGAGATGCGTCAGGGAAAGAACGGATTCGGCAGCTATACGAGCGGTGAGGATAAAATGTTCGCAGCATATGCGCCGGTGCAGGATACGGATGGCTGGAGTATTGCGGTGACGGCACCGCAGATAAATTATCTTGCTTCCACACGGGATGCTATCGTAGTGAACCTAACGGTGATTGGAATTGCCGTGCTGGTTTCCGTTCTCATTGCGTTGACACTGGCTATCAATATCAGCAACCCTATGAAGGCGTGTGTGAATCGGATGAAGCTGCTTGTGGAAGGAGATTTGGAGACGCCGATGCCCCGAATCACCAATAAAGACGAGACAGGGGAACTTGCCAGATCCACGGCATCCCTTGTGGAAGGATTGAGTATTGTAATCAAAGATATCGATTATTTATTAAATGAAATGGCGAATCAGAATATGGATATCCATACTTCTCATGAGGAGGTGTATGTGGGCAGTTTCCGGAATATTCTGCTTTCCATGCGTAATTTGAAAGTATCGCTCAGCAACGCCATGCGGCAGGTCAATCATTCCGCATATGAAGTGTCCGAAGCGAGCAATCAGCTTGCGGCGAGCGCCCAGTCGCTCAGTCAGGGCACCACGGAACAGGCAAGTTCGGTGGAAGAACTTGCATCACAGATCAGCATGATTTCTGAGCAGGTGCAGAACACGGCGAACGGTGCGCTGAAGGCAAGGAGTCAGACGCATCAGACCGGTGAGGAAGTGCTTCTGTGCAACCAGAAGATGCAGAGCCTTGTGGAAGCGATGGAACGGATCAAGGAGAGCTCCGAGGAGATAGAGAAGATTCTTAAGACCATAGACGACATTGCGTTCCAGACGAATATACTTGCTTTGAACGCGGCAGTGGAGGCTGCGAGAGCCGGAACCGCGGGCAAGGGATTTGCTGTGGTGGCAGAGGAGGTCCGCAACCTTGCCGGAAAATCCGCACAGGCGGCGCAGAATACTTCGGAGCTGATCGGAAATTCCACGGAGGCGGTACATATCGGTACGGAGATTGCCCAGAATACGGCTGACGTCCTGTTGGGCGTCGTGAACAGCATCCAATCGGTGGTGGAGGCAATCGATAACATTGCCACGGTGTCAAGCGAACAGTCCGAGTCGGTGGTGCAGGTATCTGAGGGCATTAACCAGATCTCGGTTGTGGTGCAGAATAACAGCGCTTCCGCTGAGGAGAGTGCGGCGGCGAGCGAGGAGCTTTCCGCGGAAGCGACCTGTCTGAAAGAGCTGGTGGATCAGTTTACGTTGGCATCAGAATAGAATGGAGAGGAATCCGGACCGTAGATTTTGCAGAAAAGGGTTATGACAGTGATGTTGTAGCCCTTTTTGAATCTGGAATTGTGTGTGATAAGTTTGGTAAAATAATAGCGTGTAAAAATATTTCGATCGTTGAAGGAGCACATTATGTGGCAGTATGAGAAAGCAAATGAGATCAAGGATTCCATAAACGGCTTTTTTGTGGGAAAAGAGAGTGTGGTCGAAAATATGCTGATCTGCCTTTTGGCAGGCGGGCATGTGTTGCTGGAAGACGTGCCCGGTATAGGAAAGACCACGTTGGCAAAGTGCTTCGCTCAGGTGATTGACTGCAGTTTCGGAAGGATCCAGTTTACGCCGGATACCCTGCCCGGAGATGTGGTGGGAGTCTCTGTCTACAACATGAAAACCGGTGAGTTTGTCTATCAGGCAGGCGCGGTGATGAACCAGATCCTTTTGGCGGACGAGATCAACAGGACTTCGCCGAAGACACAGGCGAGCCTGCTGGAGGCAATGTCGGAAAATCAGGTGACGGTGGATGGAATCGTATATCCGCTGCCGCAGCCTTTTATGGTGATCGCAACGCAAAACCCCGTAGAATATCTGGGGACGTATCCGCTGCCGGAGGCGCAGATGGACCGGTTTATGATGAAACTTTCCATCGGCTATCCGGACAGGGAGCAGGAAATCAAAATGGCGTCAGAATTTCTCGCCGGAAAAGTGGTTTCCGCAATCAGTCCCGTATGCGATGCGGAGCGCCTGACAGCAGTCAAGCAAAAGGTGGCGGAGGTGACCGTCAAAGATACCATACTTGGCTATATGGAAGATATCATAAATCTGACAAGGCAGGAAAAGAGATTTGTAATCGGTGCCAGTCCGCGGGCGATGTTGGCGCTTATCAGGGCGTCTCAGGCAAAAGCCTTCTTGGACGGCAGAGATTATGTGAAACCGGACGACGTCAAAGCCGTTGCCATGCAGGTATTGCTGCACAGACTGAGTCTGTCGTCGAAGGCGGAGATGGAAAAGGAAGATGCGGCGAAGATCTTAAACAGCCTGATCATCAAAGCGAAAATTCCCGTGTAACGATGCGGAAGAAAAGTGTCAGGCGTGCGGCTTGAGAAAGGGGCAAATTAGCGGTATGAAAACGCGAAGGGCTGTTTTTGGCATTTTCTGGCTTTTGTCGCTGGCAGCGATCAGCTTTTATGGCGGAACAGTAAGCTACGGTATTTTTTTTGCCCTTACTTTTTTGCCGGTTCTATCGGTTTTCTATATTGTCTGCGTATGGTTTCGCTATAAGGTTTATCAGGAGATCGGAAGCAGAAATATCGTAAGCGGTCAATCGGTGCCGTATTATTTTGTGTTGGAAAATGAAGATAAGTTTGCATTCGCGGCAATCGGCGTTTCCTTTTTCTCGGATTTTTCCTATGTGGAAGAAGTGCCCGATCAAATGGAATACGAGCTGCTGCCGGGAGAAAGATACCGATATGAAACTTCTTTTGTATGCAGATACAGAGGGGAATATGAGGTTGGCATCAAAGAGGTCACCATCTCGGATTTCTTAAGACTCTTTCGGGTGCGCTGTGAAGTGAAGGGGACAAAAAAGGTGATCGTTGCGCCGAAATTGATCAGGATTCATGAGATAAAGAGCATTTTGGATGTAAGCTCCATGGTGCGCAGAGAACGGTTGGGGCAGGCGGCAGAACAGGACATTGTCACCAGAGAGTACGTAAGTGGCGACGCGCTCAAGCAGATTCACTGGAAGGCAACGGCAAGGGCGCAGAAACTCATGTCGAGAAAAATGATCGGTGAGGAAAAAGAAGGGGTGCTTATTTTCTTCGATACGCACAGATATGATAAAGAACCGCAAAAGTATCTTCCTCTCGAAAACCGCCTGTTGGAAACCGTATTGTCGCTTGTTCTGTTCCTTTGTGAAAAAAATATTCCCGTCAGCATATCCTGCAGCCGGGAACAGTTTCAGCGGGATCGCTTAAACGGGGTGGGTGAGTTTGGAGATTTTTATGAGTTGATCAGGGAATTGGAATTTGATCATGCAGAGGATACGAAGAACAGGATCCGGCACCTTCTTGGCAGGGGAGCGGCGTATGATAAGCAGGTGGTCTTTTTTATCCTGCAAAAACCGGATACGGAAATTCTGGAAATGACGAAACAGATTTCGGAAAACGGAGTGATCACCGTTCTTTATGTCGTTACGGAAGAAAAGATAGATGATTTTTGTGCAATGAGCAATGTGTGCGGTGCGCCCTTTGCGTCCAGCTCCAACCGGGCTATCTATTGCCCGGACTGCCGGAAGCGTACCACCCGCAGACAGACCGCCGAGCGAATGAGGAAAATGCGGGCAAATGTGACGCGATAGGGGCTAAATAAGCCTTGATTTATGCGGCT
>DETS01000056.1:0-1389 GCA_002361735.1 Lachnospiraceae bacterium UBA3282
TACGCGCTGGTGGAGTTCCCTTACCCCTCGGGACAGGGATTGCACGTGGGACATCCGCGTCCCTACACGGCACTTGACATTGTAGCGAGAAAGAGGCGTATGCAGGGCTATAACGTGCTCTATCCCATGGGCTGGGACGCGTTCGGTCTGCCCACGGAAAACTACGCGATCAAGAATCATATCCACCCGAAGATCGTAACGAAGAATAATGTAGCACGCTTTAAGAGCCAGCTTCATTCTCTGGGCTACTCCTTTGACTGGGAGAGAGAGGTCAATACCACAGACCCCAATTACTATAAATGGACACAGTGGATCTTCCTGAAACTCTTTAAGGCAGGGCTTGCCTATAAATCCGAGATGCCGATCAACTGGTGTACTTCCTGTAAGGTCGGACTTGCCAACGAGGAAGTGGTGAACGGCGTCTGCGAGCGCTGCGGCGCGGAGGTAGTCCGTAAGGTGAAGAGCCAGTGGATGCTTAAAATAACGGAGTACGCCGACAAGCTGATCGAAGGGCTTGACACGGTGGACTATGTGGAGCGTGTCAAGGTTTCCCAGAAAAACTGGATCGGGAAATCCATGGGCGCGGAGGTGGATTTTTCCATCAAGGACAAGGAAGATAAGTTGCGCGTCTACACGACCCGCTGCGATACGCTCTTTGGCGCGACCTACATGGTGGTGTCGCCGGAGCATCCGATCATTGATAAATATCAGGAGGAGTTAAAGAACTGGGACGATATCTGTGCTTACAGGGAGCAGGCGGCGAGAAAGTCTGATTTCGAGCGCGCGGAGCTGGCGAAGGAGAAGACCGGCGTGCGCATCGACGGCTTGTCGGCGGTAAATCCCGTAAACGGCAAAGAAATCCCCATCTATATTTCCGACTATGTGCTGATGAGTTACGGCACGGGCGCGATCATGGCGGTGCCTGCTCATGATGAAAGAGACTGGGAGTTTGCCAAAAAGTTCGGATTGCCTATTATTGAGGTGGTAGCCGGCGGTAAGGATGTGCAGGAGGAGGTTTACACCGATGTGGCGGAGGGCACGTTGGTGAACTCCGATTTCCTCAACGGCTTAAGTGTGGCGGACGCCAAGGAGAAGATGATCGCCTTTTTGGAGGAGAAGGGTGTGGGCTGCGCGAAGACCAACTTCAAGCTGCGCGACTGGGTCTTCTCCAGACAGCGTTACTGGGGCGAACCGATCCCGATCGTACACTGTGAGAAATGCGGTTTCGTACCGCTTGATGAAAGCGAGCTGCCTTTAGAACTTCCCGAGGTGGAGAGCTATATGCCGACCGACACGGGCGAATCACCTTTGGCGGCGATGACCGATTGGGTCAATACAACCTGTCCCTGCTGCGGCGGTCCCGCGAAGCGGGAGACGGATACCATGCCC
>DETS01000056.1:1676-47637 GCA_002361735.1 Lachnospiraceae bacterium UBA3282
GACGGATACCATGCCCCAGTGGGCGGGTTCTTCCTGGTATTTCTTGCGCTACACGGATCCGAAGAATGAGAACGCGCTGGCGAGTAAGGAGGCGCTCGATTACTGGATGCCCGTGGACTGGTACAACGGTGGTATGGAGCACACGACCCTGCATCTGTTGTATTCCCGCTTTTGGCATAAGTTCCTCTATGACGAGAAGGTGGTGCCCTGCCCGGAGCCTTACGCAAAGAGAACCTCTCACGGCATGATCTTAGGATTGAATCCGCACTGTTTCTCGAATCTGCCGGCGGCGGAGCAGGAGGCGCTCCTTAAAGAGCACGGCAGCGAGAAGGCGGCAAGAGAAGCCTTAAAAGAAAAATACGGCGAGATGGCGGATCACCCGGTGGTGAAGATGTCCAAATCTCTCGGCAATGTGGTGAATCCCGACGATATCGTGACGGAATACGGCGCGGACACGCTGCGCACTTACGAGATGTTCATCGGCGCTTTTGAGCTGAGCGCAGGCTGGAGCGAGGACGGCGTGAAGGGCTGCCGCAGATTCCTGGAAAGAGTGTGGAAACTGCAGGATATCCTGACGGACGGCATGGATTACTCCGCTGACATGGAAATCAAGATGCACCAGACCATCAAGAAGGTCAGCGGCGATTTTGAAAATCTGAAATACAACACGGCGATCGCGGCGATGATGACTCTGGTCAACGAATTTTATAAGAAAAACGCGGTTACGAAGGGCGAGTTTAAGACGTTGCTCACCCTGCTTAATCCCGTTGCGCCTCATATTACCGAAGAACTGTGGCAGGCGGTAGGTTTTGAAGGCAGGGTTTACCAGACCGCATGGCCCACTTACGAGGAAGCAAAGACCGTCGAGTCCACCGTGGAGATCATGGTACAGGTAAACGGCAAGAACAGGGCGACCCTGAACATCGGCAAGGACGATCCGAAGGATGAGGTCATTGCGAAGGCAAAAGAGCTGATCGCGGATAAGTTGACGGGGACGATCGTAAAGGAGATTTACGTGCCCGGCAGACTGGTGAATATCGTGCAGAAATAAAAGCTGCGGGGAAGCATTGGAAAGAATAGGGAACAGACAGTGAAATAAGGGCGGTGCGCGTGGCGCATCACCCTTATTTTTTCCGCATCCGCATCATCTTATCAATGGCGGCGGCTTCCTCCGGTGAAGAGTAATTTTTGATTGTTGCGGCGATTGCCTCAATCTCCTCGTTGGAAAAATTGATATGTTCCGTCTGTCCCCGTTTGGCGACCGCCATCAGAAAGGGCAGCATCTGTTCTTTATTCATCGAGCGGCTCTCAAAGACGAGCGCCTGTAAAAAATCGAGCTTTTTTCTGTCAATGTCGGCAAGCGCCGGGTCGTTCATCCAGTTATTTGTCATGGTGACCTCCCATGGAATTAGATATGATAGTCTGGTGTAAAAGTTTCGTGGAGCAAGTGTTCGGTCTATGGATTGTTCCCCGAAAATGGCTGTTGCTGAAACATTTCATACATTTCCTGTTGTTCGGGGGTGAGCATATTCATCAGCATATCCATCATCGGGAATCCCGGGGAAGGCTGCTTTTCTGAGGTCGTGTCGGAAGTTTGGTTTTGTCCTGTGCCTGACAGTGGAGCGCCAAACGGGGAATCCAGATTCATGTCGGGAAAGATTTCCTTCATGGCGTTCATCGTCTGTGTCATTTCCTGTACGGTTTCCATAGTTTGCAGGACGTTCTCGATTTGCTCAAGCTGCCTGATCTCCTCCTGCGTAGAGTAGCGTTTCAGCTGGCGGCAGAGTTCTTTTATATCCGGCTTTTCCTGCGGTGACAGTGCACAGCCGCAGAGGGTAACGGTATGTCTTTTTACATAGTTCATGGTATACTGCAATTCCATATATTTGATGTAGACTGCCAGATGCTTCTGCATGGAAGGTTCTAAGTAGGGGAGAAGAATTTTGAGCTTCTGCATCTGGTTTGTGGTGTATAAGGCATCGAATGTCATAACATTGGACGCATCTTCCTGTTTATCAGTCATAAGCTATGCCTTTCCGATACCTGCGCGCTATTTCTGTTTATCCCTATAGTATATGCCGCACATGAGAGAAATAGGCACCTTTTGTCAAAGAAGCGGTCCGCGGCAGACGGGGAATCCTGCGAGCAGGATTCCCTATTGACTGCCTTTGATGTGCTTTTTCAGATGTGATGAAGAAAAGTGCGGGGGAGATTAGTTGTTGCAGCAGCAGGATAACAGGATCAGAATCCAAATCCAAGAGCAGCAGCTGTTGTCGCCGCCGAAGAAGCTGTTGCCAAAAAGACCGTTGCCGCCACAGCCGCAGCCGTCGCCGTTGTTGCCGCCACAGCAGGATAACAGGATCAGAATCCAGATCCAGGAACCGCATCCGTTGTTGCGCACATTGCCGTTATCGTTGCATCCGCAGTGAGTTGCTGTAAGATCGCTCATTTCTTTATGTCCTCCAAATGTTATTTATGGTTTATCTTATGAGCCGGTGATAAATTTGTGCCTGTGTGAAAGGTTGAATATTTTCTGTGGTGAAACTTTTTGCAGAGATGATTCGTATTACTATTGAAAGATAAAAAGACGATATCCTTTGAAATGATGTACAACAGGATACGGTGACTGGGGGAAACGGATATGAATGTGAACGGATTAGGAACAGCAAATTATCAGACGGCAGGATATAAGGCGGGAAAAATGGAGAAGAACGCGTCGCAGAGCCGGTTTTTGGAGACGGTATCGGAGCAGATATCGCAGAGAGAGCGAAATTATGATGAGGAAGCCTTTGAGAGCGTGGGGGCGAATGCACCTGAGGAAGTAAAACAGGCGTGGATGGAAGCGGCGAAAGAAATCGGAACAAATGGTCTGGGTATCGGGAAAAACGGCATGATGTCGCATATTTCCCAGATGATGATAGAACGCGTCGAGAGAGGGTGGAACGGCGGTGATCCAAATGATATTCTGGGGAGCAGCGTTCAGTCCGCGCTTCGTGCCGTGAAGCAGGCTCTCTATGATCTGGATCATCCGCGTTCCGCGGGACATACGAGAAGTATCGAGGCACAGCGCTGCCGTGCGCAGGAGCGGAAGTTTTATCAGGCGTTTATTGAACGATTAGAGCGGTTGTAAACAGATTTTTTGATGTTTTCGTAAAATTATGAAGAAAAATGTGCGAGTCAGAGTCATTGGAAAGCCAATGACTCTGTTTTCATATGCCGGATGGGGTTGAAACGTATGTTCGGTTGTGGTAAGATATCAATATGTCTGAGACGATAAGAGAAAAGAACAGAAAAGAGAATGGACGGATTTGCAGAGCGGACATCCGGCTCGTGGCATGTTTCCTGCTTCTTGCGTTGGGGATTTTTGGCCGGTCTGTCTTACGACGGGAGGAGGGGCAGACCTTGCGGATATCCTGCGACGGACAGATTGTGGAGGAAGTATCTCTGGCACAGCTTGAGCAGCATAACTCGGCGGGGACGGAGCGTGGGAGCGCATCGGAAACAGTCCGTTATTGCCTGTTTCTTTATGCGAACGGGCGTGCATCCTGCGAGTGGTGTGAGGAAAGCCCGGCCCCTTCGGCGGCAATTCCGGAAGGGAGCAGTTATAATCTTCTGGCGGTAGATGGGGAACGGGTTTGGATGCAGGCTGCCGACTGTCCCGATCAGATCTGTGTGCACCATATTCCCATCAAGGGCGGAGGTGAGAGCATCATCTGTCTGCCACATAAGCTGGTGGTGGAGATTGGAGGCAGCCATGAGACGGACGGCTGAACTGGGGCTGATGCTGGCGCTGGCGCTGATTTTGTCCTATGTGGAATCTCTGATTCCCTTTTCTTTTGGCATACCGGGGATCAAGCTGGGACTGCCGAATCTGATTGTGCTGTTGCTGTTGTACGATGGCATAAGGGATTATGCGGCAGATGTGGAGCAGTATGCCGGGACGCGGGCAGGAAAATTCTTGACAAAGGGAGAGCGGGAAGCGCTTCTGGTAAACGGGCTGCGCATTGTTTTATCAGGCTTTCTGTTCAGCAACCTCTACGCCATCTTATATGCCCTTGCGGGGGCGGTTTTCAGCTTCGCAGCCATGTATGTCGGCAGGCGGACGAATCGCTTTTCCATGGTGGGGGTGAGCGTGCTCGGCGGCGTGTTTCACAATATCGGGCAGCTTTTGGTGGCGATGGCGGTGGTGGAGACTTTTGCGGTCGCATACTATGTGCCTTTTTTACTGGTGGCAGGCACGGTGACGGGGGCTTTGCTCGGAGTTGTGGGGAGGGAACTGCTGCCTTATCTGTCACGAATGGGAAGAAAATGAGGCATGAAATATATCGTTTATAGAAATGAATAAAACGGATCGTTGAGAAATAATAGAAGAAATCAGGAGCGGAGAAAACAGATATGTACGCATACATAAAAGGAACATTGGAAGAAATCGGTGAAGATGCGGTGACCGTGGAGGCTGGCGGAATCGGCTACAATATCAGGGTATCGACCACCACGGCGGATCTGCTGCCGGGGCTTGGCAGCGAAGTCAAGATATACACCTATACATTGGTGCGGGAGGACGCGTTTCAACTGTTTGGCTTTCTGACCAGGGACGATCTGGAGATTTTTAAGCGGCTGATCACGGTGAGCGGAATCGGACCGAAAGGGGGGCTTGCCATCCTTTCGGTGATGAGTGCGGATGCGCTGCGTTTTGCGGTGATGGCAGGGGATGCGAAGGCAATCGCCAAGGCACCGGGTATCGGGGCGAAGACGGCGGAGCGTGTGATCTTAGATCTGCGGGATAAGATTTCTGTGGAGGATACGCTGCGGGGGCTTGCGCCTGCGGAGACAACTGTGGGGACGGCGGATGGCGGCATTGGAGAAAATCTGATGCGGCGGGAGGCAATTGAGGCGTTGGTGGCGCTCGGCTACTCCGCGTCTGACGCCACGGCAGCGGTGAAAAAGGTCGCCGTGGAGGAGGATGCCACGTCGGAGAGCATCTTAAAATCGGCGCTGAAATATATGTTTTGACAGCTTAGCCGGAACATTATCTGTCCGGCAAACTGTGCCTGCACAAGGTTGACAGGCGGAGGATGGGCGTTAAGCGTCACACGGAGGTGTTATCGTTGATTTTTGGAAAACACATTAACCAATATTATAAGAAACATGCTCTGATGCTCCTTGTGGGTGTCGCGGCGCTTATTTTTGTGGATTACTTTCAGTTGATTCTGCCGGAATTATACCGCATTGTAGTAAACGGTATGAACAGCGGTCTGGCGGAGATCGATGGCGCTTTGGTGCCCTTTACGATGGAAGTGCTTTTGGATGAGGTCTGCTTGCAATTGATCGTGATCATTTTGGTTCTGGTCACAGGGCGGTTTTTGTGGCGAATCTGTATTTATGGGGCGGCGATCAGAGTGGAGACGGATCTCCGCAATAAGATGTTTGACCATTGCAAAAATCTGTCGAGAGAATATTTTCAGGTCAATAAAGTCGGTAATCTGATGAGCCTGTTTACCAACGATTTGGATACCATTCAGGAATGTTTCGGCGACGGGGTATTGATGTTTTGCGATGCCCTGTGCCTGGGGCTGATGGCATTATATAAGATGTGGCGCATGGATTTTGTATTGACGGGGCTTTCCATGATCCCGCTCGTGCTCCTGCTTATCCTGGCAACGGTAGTGGGTAAGGCAATGACGGCGAAATGGGAGATCAGGCAGGAGGCATTTTCCAAACTTTCTGATTTCTCACAGGAGAATTACTCGGGGATTGCCGTCGTCAAGGCTTTTGTTAAAGAAGTGTTGGAATTGCGGGAGTTTCAAAAGTTAAACCGTGAAAATGAAGAAGTCAATGTAGAATATACCCGTATCTCTACGCTGCTCAATATTTTGATCACCCTGTTGGTGGAATCGGTGTTGTGCGTGATTCTTGGCTACGGCGGCTGGCTTGTCTACAACGGGCGCTTTGATGCGGGGCAGTTGGTGGAGTACATTGTCTACTTTAATTCGATTGTCTGGCCCGTGATGGCGGTTTCCATGCTGATTGAGAAAACTTCCCGCGGGAAGGCGTCCTTAAACCGCGTGGGAGAGCTGTTAGAGGCGGAAATCACAGTGAAGGACCGCCCGGGGGTGGAAGAAATTAAGAACATGCGCGGTGAGATCGAGTTTCGTCATCTTACGTTTCGTTATCCGGATGGGGAGAGCGATGCGCTGCATGATGTCTCTTTTACCATCCATGCCGGGGAGAGCGTAGGCATTGTGGGAAGGACCGGCTCCGGAAAGACGATTCTGGTAGATTTGATCCTGCGCGCCTACAATGTGCCCGACGGGACGCTGTTTATCGACGACCGTGATGTAAATGACATTTCAATCCATTCTTTGCGGGAAGGCTGTTCCTATGTGCCGCAGGACAATTTCCTGTTTTCCGATACCATTGAGAATAACATCGCCTTTGCGGTGGATGCGGCGGACGATGCGCTGGTGGAGCGGGTTGCAAAGCTGTCAGACGTCCATGACGACATCATGGATTTTACGGCGGGCTATCGGACGGTGCTGGGAGAGCGGGGCGTGACCGTTTCAGGAGGGCAGAAACAGCGCATTTCCATTGCCAGAGCGTTGCTGAAGGACGCGGCGATTCTCATTTTAGATGATTCCGTATCGGCTGTGGACATGAAGACGGAGAAAGTGATTCTGGAAAATCTGCTGGCGGAGAGAAAGGGCAGGACGACCATTTTGATTGCGCATCGGATCTCTACGGTGGAGCGCATGGATAAGATTATTTTTGTGGAGGATGGTCGCGTGGAAGCGGTTGGCAGCCATGAGGAGTTGTGCAGGACTTGCGCGGCTTACCAAAAGATGGTGGAAATGCAGCGTTTAGAAGAAGAAACGGGAGGTGATGGCGATGTATAGGTATTATCCGCTGATCGTGATCGGGGCGATCGTGGGAGTCTTTTCCATCGTTCTTCTGACAGCCTACCTGATGGTGAAAGACAAGAAACAATCCATGGGTTTTGAAAGACAGATGGAAGATCGGGAAATCATGCGGCGGCTGCTTGCCTATGCGAAACCTTATCGGCGGGCATTTTTACTGGTGGGTTTTTTGATGCTTTTGTCCATTGCCTACGATGTGGTATCACCTCTCATTATCGGGCGGATTGAGCAGCTCATGGTGGGTGAGTTTTCCATGGTGCAGATTTACCGGGCAGTAGCGCTGTATTTAAGCATTTTAGCCGTATCCATGGTCTGTACCTATGTACAGGCAATCGTGCTGCAAAAGACGGGACAGCGAATCATCTCCGTGATGCGGGAGGATCTTTTCGTCAAGATAGAAAGTCTTTCGCAGGAGCAGTTAAACGCCATTCCGGTGGGAAAGCTGGTGACACGAACAACGAATGACACCAACGCGATTTCCATGATGTTTACCAATCTGTTGGTGAATTTTGTGAAAAACATGTTTGTCATTGTCGGCGTGCTGGCGGCAATGCTTGTGTTAAATTATCTGCTGACGCTGATGGTCCTTTGCTTTGTGCCGTTCATTATCCTGTTTACGGTAATCTTCCGTAAGTTTTCCAGGCGGGCATACCGCAAGGTGAAAGATTGTACCACGGACATCAACACCTATCTGTCAGAAAACCTTTCCGGCATCAAGATCACCCAGATCTTTAACCGGGAGGAGGCGAAGATGGAGGATTTCAGAAACAGGAGCAATGCCCTGGGGCGGGCGAAACAGGAGCAGATTCTGGTATTCGGCATTTTCAGACCGCTTGTCTATATGCTTTATGTCAGCTCGGTACTCTGCCTGCTCTATTTGGGTGGTAAAGGGTATTTGGAAAATCAGGTCTTTTTGGAGCAGACGATCGCAAGCGGTACGCTGGTGTCTTTCTATATGTATATTTCAAAGTTTTATAATCCGATTCAGAGTCTGGCGGAACAGTTCAACTGGCTGCAGTCAGCCTTTGCCTCGGCGGAGAAGGTCTTTACCATCATGGATATGGAGCCCGTGATTCAGGATGCGCCTGACGCCATTGAGATTTCCAGGCTGCGCGGAGAGATTGAATTTCGGGATGTGTGGTTTGCCTATGTGGAGGGCGAGTGGGTATTAAAAGGGGTATCCTTTCATGTCGATCCGGGACAGACCGTGGCGTTTGTAGGGTCCACAGGTTCCGGGAAAACGACAATACTGTCACTTTTGTGCCGGAATTATGAATACCAAAAAGGGGAGATCTTGGTGGATGGGATTGATATCCGCAAGATCAAAATCAGTTCCCTGCGCAGGCAGCTCGGGCAGATGCTTCAGGATGTGTTTCTTTTTTCGGGAACCATCCGCAGCAATATCGCTTTGCGTGATGAGTCAATTGCTGAAAAGGAGATTCTTGCCGCCTGCCGTTATGTCAATGCCGATCATTTTATCAAGAAACTGGAGAAGGGGCTTGACGAGGAGGTCAGAGAGCGGGGAAATAATTTCTCTGCAGGGCAGAGGCAGCTGTTGTCTTTTGCACGCACCATCGTACATCAGCCTGTGGTGATGATACTGGACGAGGCGACAGCGAATATCGATACGGAGACAGAACTTTTGATTCAGGATTCTTTGGAAAAGATGCAGAATATCGGCACGATGCTGATGGTGGCGCACAGACTTTCCACCATTCGAAATGCGGACAACATCATCGTGCTTTCCCATGGCAAAATCATAGAGCAGGGGAGTCATCAGGCGCTCCTTGCCATGCAGGGAAAGTATTACAGGCTCTACCACCTGCAGTCCAGCCGGGAGGAGATGGAGAGAGCGCGGCAGACGACGCGTTAGCTTTTCGTCTGCAAGGTAAGAGGTATCAGGTGGAAGTCTCCTCCGCCTGCGCGTCTTCCTCGTATGCCTGCAAGAGACGCATCCCGGCGGTTTCGGTGACGGGCAGGGAAAAGATGACGGATTTTGCCTTGGTGTTCAGCCCGGCATCTTCCATGATCGCTCCCATAATGGCGTTTTTCTGTTCCTTTTTGACCACAATGAAGATAATTTCCTTTTCGGAGGCAAGGGTGACGCCCAGAAACTTATCGGCACTCTCCATACCGGTTCCTTTTGCGTGGATGACGGTGCCGCCGCCTGCCTTCATTTTTCTGGCGGCATCCATGATCATTTCCGTGTAGCCTTGGTTGGCGATGATGACTAAAAGTTCATATTTGGTGTCCTTCAAAACTGATTCCTCCCCATTTTCAAAGGTTTCTTCTCCTGTCAGGAAACGCAGTGTCCTAAGACCGCCGATACTGGCAAGCGGGATGATGAACGCGATGCCGGTGCCGGGGATATCGATGCGCATTTCCTGTTCCAGACCGGATTTGATCTTTTTCCAGGTTCCGCGGGTGACGACGGAAAAAATCACGGCTTTTTCGGTACCGTCAAAACCGAAGTAGTCCAGGATTTCATGATTTGCCGTCCCGTTTCCAAGGGTTATGAAATTGACTGAGACGCCGTATCTGTCGTAGAATGCCGCGAAGTCTTTTGTGCGGTCCCTGGTGATGATGGCAGTCATCAGATATCGTTCACTCATGGTGTATCCTCCGGTTTCGTGATGCCGAAATACGATAAGTTTAAGCCGTTTGGTTTCATGCAGCAGGATAGTAAGTTAGAGTTCAATAATGAAATCTTCTGTCCCGGGCGGGGTTACGGCAGAATCAACAGTGGGAGCAGCCAAGCGGCGATCCCTGTCTCTGATCGCAGCGCTGCGCCGGGAGAGGATGCCGAGGAGCTGTATCGTGATAAGCGGCGTCATGGCGACCATTGCCACGATACCAAAGGCATCTGTTACGATATTGCCGCCAACAGCGCTGCAGGCTCCCTGTGCTAACGGGAGCAGAAAGGCTGCCGTCATGGGACCGGAAGCAACGCCGCCGGAATCAAAAGCGATAGCGGTATAGATTTTGGGCACAAAGAAGGAAATTGCCAGCGCGAAGGTATAACCGGGAATCAGAAACCACATCACGGAAATGCCTGTCAGCACGCACAGCATGGCGATGCCAAGAGAGATGGCAACACCCACGGAGAGGCACGTTCCCATGGATTTTGCGGAAATGGCGCCGTCGGTGATCTCCTCCACCTGTTTATTCAGTACGTAGACGGCGGGCTCCGCTTTGACGATGAAAAAGCCCATCACCATGGCAATCGGAATCAGAAACCATGGCTTAGAGGAAGAACCAAGCATTTGTCCCAGATAGTTACCGGCAGGCATGAAACCGACATTGACGCCAGTCATAAATAAAACCAGCCCGATATAGGTATAAGCGAGCCCGATACACATTTTTGAGAGCGTTCGTTTGGAGAGACGCAGGACAAAGAGCTGGAAAAGCCAAAAAAACAGGAGGATCGGGAACAGGGAAATCGCAATCTCAGCGATGTAGGTCGGAAATCCATGGTGGAACAGCGACCACAGTTCTACGGAAGTCTCTACGGATGGAATGACGGGCGGAACATAGCTGCTTTCCCCGGGGCGGTAGATCATCCCCAAAATCAGCACGGATATGATGGGACCGATCGAGCATAGAGCGACCAGCCCGAAGCTGTCATCCGCGGCGTGACGGTCGTTTCGGATGGCAGCTACGCCAAGACCCATCGCCATGATAAAGGGAACCGTCATAGGACCGGTGGTTACACCGCCGGAATCAAAAGCCACACTTAAAAAATCCTCCGGTACAAAGGGCGCCAATAAAAAGACGACTATGTAGAGAAATACCAACAGAGGCGGCAGCGGTATCCGAAACAGCATACGAAGCAGGGCAATCACCAGAAAAAGACCGACGCCTCCTGCCACGGCTCCGATCAGAATGCCACTGGGAATAGAAGGAACCTGTCCTGCAAGCACTTGAAGATCCGGTTCGGAGACGGTGACGATCAGGCCAAGCAGGAAAGATAACAGCACAATGATAGAAAGCTTCTTGCTTTTGGTCATGCAGGTGCCGACCTTTTCACCCATGGGAGTCATGGCAACCTCTGCGCCGAGGGTAAAAAACATCATCCCCAGGATCAGGAGGACTGCGCCGATCAGAAAGCACAGCAGGATGCTGGGAGAAATCGGAGCGACGGAAAAGCACAAAACAAGGACGATGACGATGATCGGCAGTACAGCCACCAGCGCCTCGCGCAGCTTTTCTTTTAATTTTTCAAGAAATAGAGTTTTTGCGCGCAAGCAGATTCCTCGCTTTTCAGTCAGAATAAATGATGATAGTAATATGATATCTTGGATTCCATTTCCTGACAAGGGAGAAATCGTACGATTTTTGTCAACTTGCGAAGCGGACGGGAAGATGCTAAGATAATGTGAGAAGTACTTATATGGAGATAATGATGTCAAACAGAATGATCGAGACAAACTTAATTGAGGAAGATATCAGGATCGAGGGGTCATTACGTCCTCAAAAATTGATTGACTATATTGGTCAAGAGAAGGTAAAGGATAACCTGAAGATATACATCGAGGCGGCAAAACAGAGAGGTGACGCGTTGGATCACGTGCTTTTCTACGGTCCGCCGGGACTGGGGAAGACCACCCTTGCAGGCATTATCGCCAACGAGATGGGCGTCCACATGAAGGTGACCAGCGGCCCGGCGATCGAGAAGCCGGGTGAGATGGCGGCGATTTTAAACAATCTGCAGGAGGGCGACCTTCTTTTTGTGGACGAGATCCACAGGCTAAACCGTCAGGTGGAGGAGGTATTATATCCTGCGATGGAGGATTATGCCATCGACATTATGATTGGGAAAGGACCGACGGCGCGATCCATCCGCCTGGATCTGCCCCATTTTACGCTGGTGGGGGCTACCACAAGGGCAGGGCTTCTTACGGCGCCGCTCAGAGACCGTTTTGGCGTGATTCACAGGCTGGAATTTTACAGCGTGGAGGAGCTTACTGTCATTATCAGACAGTCTGCGGCGAAACTTTCGGTGAAGATTGACGAAAAGGGCGCGGTGGAGCTGGCAAGAAGAAGCAGGGGAACCCCGCGTTTGGCGAATCGTATCTTAAAGCGGGTGCGGGATTTTGCGCAGGTAAAGTATGACGGTGCCATCTCGGAAGAAGTGGCAAAGGTGGCGCTTGACCTGATGGATGTGGACAAGATGGGGTTAGATCATGTGGACAGGAACATTTTAACGACCATGATCGAGAAGTTTAAGGGCGGTCCGGTGGGGCTTGATACACTGGCGGCAGCCATCGGCGAGGACGCCGGAACGATAGAGGACGTGTATGAGCCTTATTTGATCCAGAACGGTTTTATCAACCGCACGCCCAGAGGAAGGACGGTCACGGATCTGGCTTATCGGCATTTTGGACTTGAAATTCCGTCTTAAGACAGCTATAATGATGTTGATAGTGTAACCAAAGGGATGGAGGGGCGCTCCTTATGTCAACAAAAACGGATACAGAAGTGATTATCGCCGGCAAAGTCTTCACGCTGAGCGGTTACGAGAGTGAGGAGTACCTGCAGAAGGTGGCGTCCTACATAAATAATAAGATCGCCGAGTACAATAAGATCGACAGCTTCAAAAGGCAGCCGATGGATACCCAGAATGTGCTGCTGCAGCTCAATATCGCGGATGATTATTTTAAGGCAAAGAAGCAGATCGGGATTCTGGAAGAAGACCTGAAAAATAAAAATGACGAGGTTTACGCCTTAAAGCATGATCTGATCGCGGCGCAGATGAAGCTTGAAAATACGGAAAAGAACGTAAAGACCCTCCAGAATGAGGCGAACGAGAATGCGAAGCAGATCGTCCGTATGGAGACGGAGCTTAAGGAACGCAAAGGGAAACAATAAAAAGAAATAAAAGAAGGATATCATTATAGAAATGGGAAGGAGCAGATCAGAGGTCTGCTCTTTTTACTCGGTAGGAACGGTTGTTGTCTGACGATACGTTTTTGTCGGAAGCGGAGCGATAATATGGGGAAAAAGGTGGAGCTTCTTGCTCCTGCGGGCAATTATGAAGCCTTTCTGGGAGCGATCAATGCCGGAGCGGATGCGGTATATCTGGGCGGAGAGCGGTTTGGTGCAAGAGCTTATGCGGATAATTTTAAGGCGGAGGAAATCCTCCGTGCACTTCATATTGCCCATTTTTACGGGAAAAAGGTTTATCTGACGGTGAACACCCTTTTGAAGGAGCGGGAACTTGCGACGCTTTCGGATTACCTTACACCATTTTATGAGGCAGGGCTGGACGGCGTGATCGTGCAGGATTTGGGAGCACTGCAGTATATGAGAGCGCATTTTCCCGGGCTTTCCCTGCATGCCAGTACCCAGATGACAGTGACGGGGGCAAGAGGAGCCGCTCTTTTGAAAGAGGCGGGAATCAGCCGCATTGTGCCGGCGAGGGAGCTGTCCCTGCGGGAGGTGCAAAGGATTCGCGAGGAGGTTGGCGTGGAGGTGGAGTGCTTCATTCACGGCGCCATGTGTTACTGCTATTCGGGACAATGCCTTTTCAGCAGCATTTTGGGCGGCAGGAGCGGAAACAGAGGACGATGCGCCCAGCCCTGCAGACTTCCCTATGAGATTTGGGAGGGAAAAGAACAGCTTGCGAAAGAAGGCTATCCGCTAAGCCTTAAGGATATGTGCACGCTGGAATATTTACCGGCTTTGATCGATGCGGGGATCGACTCCTTTAAGATAGAAGGAAGGATGAAGCGTCCCGAGTATGCGGCAGGCGTTACGGCAGTCTATCGAAAGTACATTGACCGTTACGTGAAAGACGGTGCACGTTATCAGGTGGAAAAACCCGACCTTGACAGGCTTAAGGGCTTATATATCCGCAGTGAGATTCAAACCGGTTATTATGAGAGGCATAACGGCAAAGAGATGATCACGCTGGATAAGCCGGGGTATGAGAACTGTGATGAACGGATCCTTAACGAAATCAGAGAGACTTATATAAAGGAACCGCCGAAGATGCCTGTACGGATTCAGGCGCGCGTGGCGGTGGACGAGCCCTTGGAGATTCGGATTTCGACAGTATGGGAAGATGACAATACGAAGTCGAAAGCAGGCGAAAGAGTGTCTGAGGAGAGGCAGGAGTTTGCCGTGAAGTGTATCTGTAAGGAGGAAACAGAAGCTGCCGTGTATGGTGAGACCGTGCAGCCCGCGAGGAAAGCGCCTCTGACAGAGGAGTCCGTCAGAAAACAGCTCACAAAGATGGGCGAGAGCCTGCTTTGTGTGACGGGATGCGAAATCGAGATAGAAGGGGAGGGCTTTGTGCCGGTGCGTGCCCTAAACGAATTGCGGCGGGAAGCGGTGACTGCATTTGAGGCTGCGGTCTGTGAAGCGGAAGCGATGCAAAAGGCGGGCGGCGGAAGCGGCGAAGATGCGGAAGATGGGATTTTTGATGGAGCAGTACAGAACATAGAGGGGTTCAGAAAAAACATAAACAGAGACCGACCAAGTCAGTCAACAAAGAAGGCGACACAATCATTAGGCGCAATCCATGTGCTCGCTGCAACGGTAGAGCAGTTCCGTGCCGCGGTCTCCTGTGGCTGTGCGCGCATTTATATGGAGAGCGATCTTTTTTTGTGGGCACGGGAGGAGATTATGGAGATACTGCGCCATTGTGACAGCACCTGTTTTCTGGCGCTTCCTTACATTTTGAGAGAACGGGATGAAGCTTATTTGCAGCGGCTTTCGGATATCCTGCGGGAACCTGAAACCGCTGACTGTGTGCAGGGATTATTGGTCCGCAGCTTGGAAGGGCTCGCCTTTGCAAGAGCGTTTTCCAAAGGGACAGGCAAAGAAGAAAGCAGCTATTTGCTTGTGGCGGATGCCGGGCTTTATTGCTTTAATGGGGAGACGGTAAGGTTTCTGACAAACTATGTGGATGAGGTCACTTTGCCGTATGAGCTGAATGCGGGGGAGGCGGCGCATCTTGTGCGGGAGGCAGAAAAGAGCGGTGTCGCTGTGAGTCTGATCGTCTACAGCCATATTCCGATGATGATCACGGCAAACTGTCTGGCAAAAACTGCGGATGCCTGTCAAAACGGGGCGGGAGCGCTTGAAAAGACAGGAAACGGTATCGGCAAAGAGCGGCGGATTTTATTAAAAGATCGTAAAGAAATCGCATTTCCTGTAGTGTTAAACTGCAATCACTGTTATAATGTCCTATATAATGCTTTGCCTTATTCGCTGCATGCCGCAGGCAAGGAGCGGGAGCGGATCGCAGCATCCGCCTGCCGCTATGATTTTACGACGGAGACGGGAGCGGTCTGTGAACAGATCCTGCAGGGGACATATGTGTTTTCAGACTATACTGCCGGACATTGCAGGCGCGGCGTAAAGTAGGCATTCTCCGTATTGTTATGGTGACGATTATGGAATTGTATATCACAGAGCTTTCTAAATATTTTATCACCCTGTTTATCGCCTGCTATACGCTGGAATGCTTTCTGGTATTCCGCTTTCAGGAGGAGGATCGGCGAAAAGCAGGATATATCCGCCAGAACATCTGGATGTTTCTGGTGCATTTTTCGTGCTTTCTTGTTATCTGCTTCGAGACGGGAAAAATCGAGTATCTGCTTTTTTATGTGTTACAGCAGATTTTATTGTTTTCAACGATTATGCTCTTTCGTATGATCTATCCGAAGGGGAATCTGCTCATCATCAATAATACCTGTATGCTCTTAAGTATCGGATTTGTGATCCTGACAAGACTATCTTATGAAAAAGCAATCAAGCAGTTTTTCATCGTCACGGTGTCTATTGTCATTGGCATGGCGGTTCCCTTTTTCCTGCGCAATTTGAAATTTCTCAAGAGTTTGACCTGGGTTTATGCAGGAGTTGGTATTTTTGCGCTGGGAGTGGTACTGATTTTAGGTTCCGTTACCTACGGCTCTAAAATTTCCTTCTCCATTGCGGGAGTCACCTTCCAGCCTTCGGAGTTTGTAAAGATCCTGTTTGTGTTTTTTGTGGCGAGTGCTTTTCATGAATCCTGGGATTTTCTCAGGGTGGCAGTGACGGCTGTGCTCGCGGGACTTCACGTATTGATCCTGGTAGCCTCAAAGGATTTGGGGAGCGCTCTGATCTTTTTTGTGGTCTATGTGTTTATGGTCTTTATTGCCACGGGAAAGTGGCGTTATCTGTTTTTGGGTGCGGCGGGAGGCTCTGCGGCGGCGGTGATTGCCTTCAAGATGTTTACCCATGTACAGCAGCGGGTACAGGCATGGCAGGATCCGTTTGCCTGCATTGACGATGCGGGATTCCAGATTACTCAATCCCTGTTCGGCATCAGCAGCGGCGGATGGTTTGGGCTGGGGCTTTTCAGAGGAAATCCCACAGCCATTCCCTTGGTGGAGGCGGATTTTGTCTTCTCTGCGGTGGCGGAGGAGCTTGGGATCGTATTTTCCATGTGCATGATCTTGATTTGTATCAGCAGTTTTATCATGTGCATGAACATCTCCATGAAGCTTCAGGATCGATTTTACAGGCTGATTGCCTTTGGACTCGGCATCACCTACATTTTCCAAGTGTTTTTGACGGTGGGAGGGGGCACGAAATTCATTCCAATGACGGGTGTGACGCTGCCTTTTATCAGCTATGGCGGCAGTTCGGTATTGACGACGCTGCTCATGTTTTTCATTATAGAAGGACTGTATATTATCAGACGGGACGAAGGAGACAGACGTGCCAAGAACAGAAATCGAAAAAAACGAGAGAGAAGAACAGAGTGGGAAGAAGCTGAGGAGCGGGAAGGCGAAGAAGAAGCGTAACCGGCAAATTCTCGCAGTCACATGGTTTTTTGTGGGTCTGTTTTTTGTAATGATGGGCTACACCGGTCATTATGCCGCGACGCATAAGCAGACGCTCATGAATAACAGCTACAACAGCAGGCAGAATCTGTTGATTGCGCAAAACAAAAGAGGGACGATCTACGCCGCCGGCGGGCAGAAGCTGGCGGAGACGCAGACGGATACGGAAGGCGAGGAGGTGCGCGTTTACCCGTATGCCAATCTCTTTTCCCATGCGGTCGGCTATGCCGCAAACGGCAGATTCGGCGTGGAGGCGCAGGCAAATTATTACCTGATCAATTCCAATACAAAGCTGTCCGAGAAGGTGGCAAGCGACATGGCGGGCGAGAAATACCCCGGAGACAATGTTTTTACCACGCTGGATGTGGATCTGCAGCAGATCGCTTATGATTCTCTTGGTGTCTATAAAGGAGCCGTGCTGGTGACAGAGCCCAAAACAGGGCGTATCCTCGCCATGGTATCGAAGCCGGATTTTGATCCCAACGAGATCGTGGAGATCTGGGACGACCTGCTTGCGGATAAGGAGAGCGGCGTCCTTGTCAACCGAGTGACACAGGGACTGTATCCGCCGGGATCCACCTTTAAGATCGTGACAGCCTTAGAGTATATCAAAGAAAATACTGACTCATATAGTCAATTCAAATTTCAGTGTAACGGGCACTTTTCTCATGGAGAGGAGCGCATTAACTGCTATCACGGCTCTGCGCACGGCAGCGAAGACTTTACAAAAGCCTTTGCCAAGTCATGTAATTCCGCGTTTGCGAATATCGGTCTTTCCCTGGATCGGACAAAGTTTGGCAGGACGGTGGACGGGCTGCTGTTCAATCAGCCTTTAGAAGTTGACTTTGCCTACAACCAGAGCAGTCTGCACCTGGATGCGGATACCACCGATGCGGAAGTGATGCAGGCGGCAATCGGTCAGGGGACCACACAGATGACGCCACTGCAGCTTAATATGATCACCTGCGCCATCGCAAATGACGGTATGTTGATGAAACCTTATTTGATAGACCACGTGGAAAATCACGAAAAGGCGGTAGTAAAGCAGTTTTCTCCGGATACCTATAAGCGGTTGATGAGCGAGGAGGAAGCGCAGATCATGACAGAGCTGATGGAGGAGGTCGTAAAAAGCGGTACGGGGACAAAGCTTTCGGGTCTGTCCTATACGGCTGCAGGCAAGACGGGCTCTGCGGAGTATAATAAAGTCAAAACCGATTCTCACGCTTGGTTTACGGGATTTGCGCCCGTAGAAGATCCCGAAGTGTGCGTGACCATCATCATAGAAGGGGCGGGCAGCGGCGGCGACTACGCCGTTCCGATTGCCAAGCGGATTTTGGATGCCTGTTTTGCGGAATAAAAGAGAAAACCGAGTGCCGAAGCACCCGGTCAGCAAGCAGATATTAAAAAATCGCAGTAATGGCAAGTTCCGGCTTGGAAGACAGATCAAGGTAAGAACCGTCCGCTTTGGTCAGGAGAGGTCTTGCCAGATTGTCTCTGTTGATGGTAGTTACTTTGGCTTCCTCGTCGTTGCTGAGGCGTACCATAAAGCCGATCTGAGCGGCGGCTATGTGGTAGAGGATGGGCTGCAGGATCTCTTTTTCGTATTTTTCATAACCTTCCCGCTCAAAGTTCTCTATGACCTGGAACGGGTGGAGAGGCTGCCTGTAGGTGCGGGCGGAGGTCATGGCTTCATAGGCGTCTATGACAGCGATATATTTGGCAAAGACATCGATCTTGTCGCCTTTCAGTTTGGAAGGATAGCCGGAACCGTCGCAGCGTTCATGATGCTGAAGCGTCGCCTTTATGATGGTATCATTGATTTCGGGCTGGTCTTTTAAAAGATCGAATCCGAGCATGGTGTGTGTTTTCAGTTTGGTGTATTCCAAATCTGTCAACTTTTCGGATTTCCAGAGAAGATCCTGCGGAAGCTTGAGCTTTCCGATATCATAGAAGAAGCCGCATTGAATCAGAAGAAGCATATCTTCCTGCGAAAGTTCCCACCAGGTGCCGAACACGCCGGCAAGCAGAGCGGAATTGAGACAGTGGGCATGGGTCATGGTATCTTCCCGTGGCAGCATATTGTAGAGAAAGTCGAGGAGCGACTCTCCGGTGCCGGCACATGCGGCGAGTTTTGTGTAGATGTCTTTCAACTGGCCGGTGCTTTTCCAGACCCCGGTTTCCACGAAACTGTTCATCAATTTTGCATAGATGGGCATTAAGTTGTTATAGGTGAGCTGGAAGGTTTGAAAAGCCTTGCTTAGACGCACTTTTTCAAAGTGCGTGGTGGCAAAGTCGATCTCCTCCTTGATGGGGACACAGATGATAGAGTGCAGAGCAAGCTTCTTGATCACTTTTTCGGTTACTTCCGTGTCCTTGGGGACGATCAGTTCGTTCTGGTAGTTATAGATATCCTCGCCAATTACCATGCCGTTTTGAAGTGCCATGCGGGCTACGTCTTTCATGGGAACCTCCGTTTCTGTGGGACTGCGGGAAAAACAGGGCGCAAATCCCTATATGTAGTAATAATATGATGGGTTTTCACAAATAATGTACACATTTAGTATAAAACTTCTGTCGGAGAAGTCAATCATTTCCTGCCAAATGTTGCAATTCACACCGGATAATCGTAAATTAGTGCGGAATCCGGCGTAGGTGTGAATTGAAAAATGGCATGGATGGCGTATTTGGTTTACATAACTATATTACCCAAAAACGGCGACAGTGGAGAAAGGCGAAAAACATGAGTATGTGCGATACTTGCAGTAATTATCAGTACGACGAGGATTATGAGTATTATGTGTGTATGGTCGATCTGGATGAGGACGATATGCGGCATTTTCTGGACGGCGGAAGTTTTGACTGCGCATTCTATCAGCGCGATGATGAATATGCGGTGGTTAAAAAGCAGATGTAGGCAACGCGGGAAATTTTCCTGTCCTATTATATTTGAATGTGGTATACTAAACGCAGGCTGCCAAAGATTACATCTTTTTGGTCTTTTTATGATGAAAACGGTATTTTAGAGGAAGAAGAGATTTATGAGTAAGGCTTCAAATCCCGATTTTCAGGAACAACAAATGAAATTTTATAAAAATCTCTATATTGGGGATACTGTAAAAAGGCCCGAAAAGGCTATCAGGAAATTAAAGCGCCACAAAAAGCAGCCGGGACTTTATGTGATCGCCTACGACGGTGAGACAAAGAGGCTTTCCGTGTATCACAGCCTGATGCTTTCCCAGTGGTACTATAAGGAAAATCCGCCTGCCTGTATTGTCGGACTGGCGAACGGTAGGGAGGAAGCTTTTGCTGTGATCGAACGGATCGCGCAGGAAGCACTCGCCGCGACCGGACAGGCGCAGCTTGTGGCGTATCTTGCGGGGAGCGATCCCGAAAACTTTCAAAACATTTTTGCAGACGGTTCTGTGCCGCGATAAGCCGGTAGGAGAGCAGGCAGTCCGGAAGCGGATACTTGGAGAAGAAATGTTACATATTTTGCTGCTTATTTTAAAGATCATAGGGATCGTACTCCTGGTCATTTTGGGTGTGCTTCTTCTGGGAATCGCCTGTGCGCTCTTTGTGCCGGTCCGCTACCGGATCGAGGCTGCGCGGCAGGAGGGCGAGGGGCAGCCGCCGGTGACAGTTCGGGTGAAAGTCACTTGGCTGCTCTGCCTGATCAATTTTCTGCTTCGCTTTGATGGCGAACTCTTTGTACGGGCAAGAATATTGTTTTTTACGGTGTTTCGGATGCCAAAGAAGGAAAAACGCCGTAAAATGAAGAAACAAGCGGATGACGTCGGAAAGAAAAAGCAGGAAGATTCTGAAAAACGGAATAAAAAAGAGGAACTCGTGCAGTCAAAAGATGAGGCGGAGAGTGGACGGTCAGCTGAATCATTGGAGGAAATAGCGCCGGACAGTGCGGAAACACAGGGAGACCATGTGAAGGGTTCCGACACGCAGCAGACAGACAAGATATCACAAGAGCATTACGAGGACTTTTTGGATGTCGAAGGCGCAAAGGAAAAGCCCGGTTTTTGGGACAAGCTACGCGTGATCCCGGAGATTTTGCGAAAACTTTTTGAAAAAATCAAAGGCTTCTTTGAAAATATACAGTACACAATCCGGAGATTCTGTGATAAAATAGGGTCTATATCGGAAACAATAGAGTATTATCGGGAGGTTGTGGAGGGCGAAACCTTTCAACGTTCCTTCGCGCTCTGTAAAGGCGAGCTTCTTACAATCGTTAAGAGCTTAAAACCCCGAAAATTTGAGGCATCGCTTATTGTCGGTATGGATGATCCGGCTTCCACGGGGGAGATTTTGGCGGTCTGCGGTATGTTGTACCCACTGCTCGGAGGTCATGTGGACGTCAGGGGCGATTTTGAAAAGAAGCGTCTGGAGGGACAGATTCTTATCGTCGGAAAGCTCCGTATGTTTACCTTCCTACGAACGGCGGTTAGGATTTATTTCAATAAGGATATCAGAAAGCTGTATAAGCTATTAAAGAAGGAGGCAGTAAATGGCTGAGAATAACTTTGGCGGTGTGATAGAATCCCTGATGAAGGGGATGAACGCGGTGATCGGTACGAAGACCGTGGTAGGGGATGCCACACAGGTGGGAGACACCATCATCCTGCCCCTGGTGGATGTGAGCTTCGGCGTCGGTGCGGGCGCAAGCGCATCGGATAAGAAAAACGGCGGTGGCGGCGGATTTTCCGCAAAGATGAGCCCCAGCGCGGTGCTGGTGATCAAAAACGGCTCCACCAAACTGGTGAATGTCAAGAATCAGGACATGGTGACCAAGGTGCTCGATATGATACCTGACGTCGTGGAGAAGTTTACAACGCCCAAAGAGGAAATGATGGAGGACGATAAGGCGGTGGATATCGCCTTTCCGGAGGAAGACAAATAAAAAAGGAAAAGCACCTTTTATGAGGGTGCGGCATATCGTATCATAAAAGCATAAGCAGGGGTGACCTATGAAAAAAATGATCGGGTTTGTTGCGCTGTGCGTAGCCGCTGGCATGATCATTATGCTGTTTCTGATGAATCGCTTTCTGGGGATCGTGCTGATCGCGCTGCTTGTGCTGGTAGGATACGGTTTTTGTTGCGGAAACTAAGTGAGAAGTGCTTAGAATGATTTTGAGAGGTATATTACAGTGCGTGAAAAGATAGAGAAGGATAACGAAGAAAACAGCAGCATGACAGACGACAAGCGGAATGTCGAGGAACTGCTTGCGGATGAGGAGACCACACAGGATGAGCTGCAGGAGTTGAAGGCATGGCTGTTTCGGGAAAATATCCGTTTGGCGACGGTAACGGCGGAACTTGATAAAAAACAGGCAAAGTTCGAGGAAGAAAAGCAGCGGTTTCAGGAAGAAATGAAGGTCTTAAACCGTAAGATGACCAATGAGCAGCAGCGGATCAAGAAAGATCATCAGCTGGTGGCGGAAAAGCTGGAGATCATCAAGGACGGTTTCCAAAAGCTGGATATGGACCGCAGGCGGATTGAGAAGGAGTGGGCAAGGCTTACCGCCGAGAAGGAGTTCATGGAGGAACACGGGCTCTACGACGGACTGCCGGAAGTAAGTGTCTTCTTTCATGGGGTGAAAAATCCTTTGACCTTAAAGAAGCGATATAAAGATTTGACGAAGATTTTCCACCCGGACAACCTTGCAGGGGACACGGAGATCATTCAGAAGATCAACAGGGAGTACGAGAACTTGAAGCGGGAGTTTGAGAAGACTAAGCAGGCGTAGGAGATAGAAAAGATAGAAAAGAGCCGGAAACTTCCGACTCTTTTTTTGATCTTATGTTTTTGTGAAACACTATGCGCGCTCAACAGCGCCGGAACGTAAGCAGCGCGTGCACACGTGAAGTCTCTTGTTGCCGCCATTTACCTTACATTTCACATTCTGAATGTTGGAATTCCAAATTCTGTTGGATCTTCTATGAGAATGGCTGACATTATTACCGAAATGAGCGCCCTTACCACAAATATCACATTTAGCCATCTTGACACCTCCTAACAAATCATAATAGTATCATAAAACCCGAGTTCGCGAAGCGAATCTCGTAATCGAGCTTGCTCGATTAGCAACAATTGATATGATAGCAGAAAGTGAAATGAAATGCAAGCGCAAATTATACTTTTTTTTCGGTTTCTTTTTTGCCGATATCGGGGTATAATATAAACAGCATTTTCTTTTTCAGTACATAATTTACATATAGTATAACAGGAGGTAGTCTATGAAAGTATCTTCAATGGATACCCATATGGGAAATATTTCGATTGACCAGGAAGTGATCGCGCAATATGCCGGCACTGTGGCGATGGAGTGCTTCGGCGTGGTCGGCATGGCGAGCATGAGCGTAAAGGACGGGCTGGTGAAGCTCTTAAAGAAAGACAGTATGACCAGAGGCATACGGGTATTCCTCAATAACAATAAGCTGACCATCAACTTCCACATTATCGTTTCCTATGGCGTGAGTATCCTGGCAGTATCCGATAATCTGATCGACAGCGTGAAATATAAGGTGGAGGAGTTTTCCGGAATCGCAGTGGAGAAGATCAATATTTTTGTAGAGGGTGTGCGGGTGATAGATTGAGAAGCCGCACCAGTGGACTGATTTTTCGATTTTTGCAGAAAGAACCGGATTATAGGAGGATGAAACGGTGGGTTCAAATACGATAGATGCCAAATTGATGGCTAAGATGTTCTTAGCCGGCGCAAAGAATCTGGAAAATAAGAAGGAATGGATCAACGAGTTAAACGTGTTCCCCGTGCCGGACGGCGATACGGGCACGAACATGACTATGACGATCATGGCGGCGGCGCGGGAAGTGTCTGCCCTCTACGATATGGGAGACATTGATATGGTTTCCCTTTGCAAGGCGATTTCATCAGGGTCTCTCAGAGGGGCGAGAGGAAATTCGGGCGTGATCCTTTCTCAGCTGTTCCGCGGTTTTACCAAAGGGGTGAAGGAGTGCCGGGAGATTACGGTCCCTGTCCTTGCCGCAGCCTTTGAGAAGGCGGTAGAGACGGCTTATAAGGCGGTGATGAAGCCTAAAGAAGGCACGATCCTTACGGTGGCGAAGGGCGGTGCGGTCAAGGCGAGAGAGCTTGCGGATGCGGGTGTTACGGATTTGGAGGAATTTTTGGGGCAGGTGATTGCCCATGCGGACGAGGTACTGCAGCAGACGCCGGAGATGCTTCCCGTATTAAAGCAGGCGGGGGTTGTTGACTCGGGTGGTCAAGGTTTGATGCAGGTTTTAAAAGGCGCATATGACGCTTATCTTGGCAAGGAGATCGACCTGACGGTTGAAAAAAGCGCGGGTCCGACTGCCGGGAGCGTGACAGGAGCCAAGAGTTATGAGGCGCAGGCCGGCGCGGAGATCAAATTCGGTTACTGTACCGAGTTCATTATTATGCTGAACAAGGTATTTAACATCAAAATGGAGATGGACTTCAAGGCATATCTGGAGTCGATCGGGGATTCTATCGTAGTGGTAGCGGACGAGGACGTGGTAAAGGTGCACGTACATACCAACGATCCCGGTCTGGCTATCCAGAGGGCGTTGAAGTACGGTGCACTCTCCAATATGAAAATCGATAATATGCGGCTGGAGCATCAGGAGAAATTATTCAAGATGTCCAAGCAGGAAGAAAAAGCGGAGGAAGATGACGATCTTCCCGGACCGAAGAAGGATGTCGGCTTTATCGCGGTTTCCGTGGGGGACGGCATTGGCGAGATCTTTAAGGGCTTGGGGGTGGACCACATCATTGAGGGCGGTCAGACCATGAATCCCAGTACGGAGGACATGTTAAATGCCATCGACAGAGTGAACGCCGACAGCATCTTTATCTTCCCGAACAATAAAAACATCATTCTGGCAGCGAATCAGGCGCAGTCGTTGGTAAAAGATAAGAAAATCGTAGTGATTCCCACCAAGACGGTGCCGCAGGGCGTTACGGCAGTGATCAACTATGTACCCGATTTGTCCGTGGAGGAAAACACGGAGACGATGCTTGCGGAGATCGAGGCGGTAGCGACGGGACAGGTCACCTATGCGGTGCGGGATACGCATATTGATGGCAGGGAGATCAGGCAGGGCGACTTTATGGGGCTTGGCGATCACGGAATCCTGTCGGTCGGAACATCTATTTCGAGTGTGACGCTCGAGCTGGTGGACGCTATGATGACATCCGATAAGGAGTTGATCAGTGTCTATTACGGTGAGGAAATCGACAAGGACGATGCGGAGAAGTTAAGCGAACGGCTTGCCGAGAAGTATCCTGACTGCGATATCGAATTGCAGTACGGCGGACAGCCGATTTACTACTATATCATTTCAGCGGAATAAACGAAACGGTGAAAAATATGGATATCAGATCTTTGAAGGGCGTCGGTGACAAAACCGCCGCCCTCTTTGAAAAATTGCATATTTTTACGGCAGAAGACCTGGTTCGCTATTATCCGAGAGATTATGAGCAGTTCTCGGAACCTGTTCCGCTTTCATCGGCGCAGCCGGAAGAAATCGTGACGGTGGAGGGGGTTCTTGCAGGCAATGTGGCAACCAGACATGTCCGCGGACTTTCCATCACCGGCTTTCAGGCATCCTGCGGGGGCGGGCTGCTGCATCTGACCTACTTTAACATGCCTTACTTAAAAAACAGCTTAAAGCGCGGCGTTCCCTATCTGTTCAGAGGACGGCTCCATCGGGGAAAAGAGCGCTTTTCCATGGAGCAGGCAAAAATCTATAAGCCGGAGGAATATACAAAACTGGTGGACGCCATGCAGCCGCGCTATGCCATCACCAAAGGGCTTACCAACAACGCTGTCACCAAGGCGGTCAGGCAGGCAATCGGGCTGGTAACGTTTGCGGAAGATGTGCTGCCGGAGAAAATTCGCAGTCATGAGGGGTTTGTCAGCCTTTCGGAGGCGGTTGCACAAATGCACTTTCCCACGAACAGACAGACGCTGGTCGAAGCCAGAAAAAGGCTGGTGTTTGACGAGTTTTTTCAGTTCATTTTGGCGGTCCGTAAGCTGAAGGCGGCGGGAGAACGGGAGAAAAACGATTATCCCATGATTGAGGTGGCGCAGACGAAACGGCTGATCGAAGCCCTGCCGTATCGCCTGACAGGGGCGCAGGAGCGGGTGTGGAGTGAAATACAAAGCGATTTGTGTGGGGAGAGTGTGATGAACCGCCTGATCCAGGGAGATGTCGGCTCCGGAAAGACGATTTTGGCGTTCCTTTCGCTGATCATGTGCGTGGCAAACGGGTACCAGGGGGCGATGATGGCACCCACGGAAGTCCTTGCCAGGCAGCATTATGAGAGCCTGCTTTCCCTGAAAAAAAAGTATGGCTTGGAAATCGCCCCTGTTTTGTTGACAGGTTCGGTCACGGCGAAAGACAGGCGGGAAATCTATGCAAAGATTGCAAGCGGCGAGGCGGATATCATTCTGGGGACGCACGCCCTCATTCAGGAGAAGGTGGAATACAAGAACCTTGCTCTGGTCATCACCGACGAGCAGCACCGCTTCGGCGTCAGACAGCGGGAAAAGCTGGCGGAGAAGGGCGGTGCCGTCCATGTGCTGGTGATGAGCGCGACGCCGATACCACGGACGTTAGCCATCATCCTCTACGGCGATCTGCATATTTCCGTGCTGGATGAGCTTCCGGCGGACAGGCTTCCTGTCAAAAACTGTGTGGTGAACACAAGTTATCGGAACACCGCCTATAAATTCATTGAAAAAGAGGTGGCCGGCGGCAGTCAGGTCTATGTGATCTGCCCGATGGTGGAAGAAGGAGAGTCTCAGGAGCTTGAGGATGTGGGGACTTACACGAAAAAGTTACAGGAGGCGCTTCCTGCCACCGTGCGGGTAGCTGCCCTTCACGGAAGGATGAAGCCTGCGGAGAAAACCCGCATCATGGAGGCGTTTGAGGCGCACAATATCGATGTGCTGGTCTCCACCACCGTGATCGAGGTGGGCATCAATGTACCAAACGCTACGGTGATGCTGATCGAGAACGCGGAACGTTTCGGACTGGCTCAGCTGCATCAGTTGAGAGGTCGGGTGGGGCGCGGTGATAAGCAGTCCTATTGTATCTTTATCAGCGCCTCTGAGAGACCGGAGACTATGGAACGCCTGAAGATTTTGAACGAGTCGAACGACGGGTTCGTGATCGCGAGCAAGGACCTTTCCCTGCGCGGACCGGGGGATTTGTTCGGCATCAGACAGAGCGGCGAGCTGCAGTTTGCGCTGGGGGATATCTATCAGGATGCCGCCATTTTGCAGAGGGCGAGCGACTGGGCAGACAAAATTCTCACGGAAGATCCGGAGCTTATGAGGCAGGAGCACGCGGGGCTTAAGCAGTGCCTGACAGAGAAACTGGCCGCGGGCGGAAATGAGGTTGACTTTAGGAGTATCTGACGGTAAACTGAGTAAGAAGTACTCAGTTTACGCTGTGGATGCCTAAAAAGAGCGGCATTCTCATCCTTGGAGAGGGGACAATTACAATTATGGGAAAGAAAATCGCAGTCATCACCGACAGTAACAGCGGCATTACGCAGGCACAGGCGAAAGAAATCGGTCTTTATGTGCTGCCGATGCCTTTTATGATTGATGAGGAGACCTACTATGAGGATATTACGCTGACGCAGGAGGCATTTTATAAAAGGCTCTCCGAAAATGCGAACGTGATCACCAGTCAACCCAGCCCCGAATCCATATTGAAGCTTTGGGACGAAGTGCTTGAAACGCATGACGAAATCGTGCACATTCCGATGTCGAGCGGCTTGAGCGGTTCCTGTCAGAGTGCGCTCATGTTGGCTGAGGACTATGACGGGAAGGTGCAGGTGGTCAACAACCAGCGTATTTCCGTGACACAGAGACAGTCGGCGCTTGACGCTTTGATGCTTGCGGAGAAAGGATTGGATGCGGCGCAGATCAAGGAGGCTTTGGAAGAAGATAAATTCAATTCCAGCATCTATATTATGCTGGATACCCTCTATTACCTGAAAAAGGGCGGCAGGATCACACCTGCGGCGGCAGCGCTGGGGACGATCCTGCGGTTAAAGCCCGTTTTACAGATCCAGGGCGAAAAGTTGGACGCTTTTGCGAAGGCACGGACGGTCTCTCAGGGAAAGAGCATTATGATAAACGCCATTAAGAGTGATATGGAGAAGCGTTTTGGCGGTGCGACGCCCGATAATATCCATCTGCAGATTGCTTACACCTATGATAATGGGGCTGCGGAGCAGCTGAAACGGGAAGTGGAGGAAGCATTTCCGGGGTTCGAGGTGCATATGGATCCGCTGTCACTTAGCGTGGCGTGCCATATCGGGCCGGGGGCGCTGGCAGTAGCCTGTAGTAAATGCCTGCGGCATTAACTACGCGAGTTCCACTGCGTGAAACTCGGCTGCAGTAAATAATTGAAAATGGAGGTATTTTAAGTGCCGGCATTATCTATGTTTTTTGGGATTATTGTGCGAATGCAAAGTGAAAAAGGCGGAAAACATAATAAACCGCACATTCATGCCTTATATGGAAATGAGGAAGTTGTTGTGGGGATAGATGGGGAAGTTATAGAAGGAAATTTTCCCAATAAGCAGATGAAACTTTTATTGGCATGGATCGCAATTCATGAAGACGAATTAAAAGCAAATTGGGAGTTATTGTGTAATGGAGACGGTTATTTCAAAATCGAACCATTACGTTAGGTATGGAGGTGTTTTGGCATGTTAAGACCAACCGCAGTTCAAGTGGAAGCAATCTGTGCTTACCAGATATTGGTAGTATTTGATAATAATGAAAAGAAGCGCTTTGATGTTGCGCCCTATATAAAAGGCGAGTGGTATGGACAACTGCGGTCATTTGATTATTTTAAACGGGTATCAACAGATGGATTTACGGTTGTGTGGCCTGATGGGCAGGATATATGTCCGGATGAATTGTATCATCTGGGCGAGGTAGTCTTGTAAAATGGAATGAAAAAAATCGGATGTTTAAGAATGATTGTGAGGGGATGATTTTATGAAAAAGGAGTCGGGGATGGGGTATTTTTTGTTAGCGTTGGCGGCTTTTGCGAGTATTGGGTTTGAAATCGCGCTTGCTTTTGGAATCGAGCCGATTTTATATGGGGCTTCCATAAATGAATGGACGGATTTACAGGCAATTTTACATTGGGTGATGACGTGTATCTTATGGGGTGCGGCAAGCTTTGGCATCGTTCGATTCGCGAAGAAAAAGTATGGGTTTGACCTCTTTCAAAAAGGGGCGAAAATGGCAGTCTGGCAATGGCTGCTCATTCTTTTGTTTATCATTGGTTTTTTATGTATTTCCTATGTTGATTGGGGCGGTAGCAAGGTGATGAAGGAATTTTACGCAAACGGTCCCGTGAAATTCATCTTTCAGTACATATACTATATTTTTGAGACGATTTTAGTGACGCTGATTCTGGTATTTGGTCAAATCGCCTTTGAAAAGTGGTTTCATAAACCAAATATCCCTTATGGCGGTATCATCGTGGCAATCACTTGGGGCATCGGGCATTTTTTCACCAAAGATATCATAACGGGGATCGTGACCATGCTCTCGGGGCTGGCTTTTGGAAGCGTTTATCTTTTGACGAACAGGGATATTCGGAAAGCCTATCCGATTTTGTGGATCATGTTTGTTTTCTAAAAATGAGGAAAGAATAGAGGATATGAAAAAGAATCATTTGCACAAATTATTTACCTTTATCGACGAAAGTCCCACCAGCTTTCATGCAGTGGCAAATCTGGAAAAACTGCTGGATGCAAGGGGCTTTTTGAAATTGTCGGAGAGAGAACGCTGGAAATTGGAAACAGGGGAGAAGTATTATGTAAACCGAAACGGTTCTTCCCTGATTGCCTTTACGATACCGAACGAGAAGCCATTGGGTTTCCATATGGTGGCGGCGCACAGCGATTCTCCGTGCTTTAAGCTTAAAGAGTCACCGGAAATCGTGGCGAATGATTGCTATCTCAAGCTGAATGTGGAGAAGTACGGCGGGATGATCCTTTCCACCTGGCTGGACAGACCGCTTTCCATAGCGGGCAGGATCGTGGTCAAAGACGGAGAGAACTTACGCAGCTGTCTGGTCAATCTGGATCGGGACACAGCCATCATTCCCAATCTGGCCATCCATATGAACCGGGATATGAATAAGGGAGTTGAATATAATCCCCAGACCGATCTGCAGCCCATCATCGGCGAGACGTCTGCGAAAGGCAGTTTGATGAAACAGATTGCAAAGGAAGCAGGGGTAAAGGAAAAGGAGATTCTGGGCAGCGATCTATACTTGTATAACAGAGACAAGTGCCGTCTGATTGGCATGGACAACGCCTTTATCGCAGGACCGAGGCTTGACGATCTCGAATGTGCGTATGCGGGGATGGCAGCACTGGCAGATCGGGCATCAGAGAATTATGTAAACCTGTGTGCGGTGTTTGACAATGAGGAAGTGGGCAGCGGCACGAAACAGGGCGCGGCGTCCACCTTTTTACGGGATGTGCTGGAACGGATCAGCGGTGGGTTGGGGATTGAGGAAGAAACATATCGTTGCATGATTGCCGACAGTTTTCTGATTTCCGCGGATAACGCCCATGCGCTCCATCCGAACAACCCGGGCAAAGCCGACGATACCAACCGGCCCGTATTAAACGGCGGTATCGTGATTAAATATCACGGGAGCCAGAAATATGCCACGGACGCGTATTCGGCGGCTGTGATGAAGGATCTCTGCAACAGGGTAGGGGTGCCTTTTCAGTCCTATGCCAACCGTGCGGATATCGCGGGCGGATCGACGCTTGGCAATATCGCGATGGCACAGGTGTCCGTTAATACGGTGGATATCGGTTTACCGCAGCTTGCCATGCACTCGGCATTGGAGACGGCGGGAGCAAAGGATTTTGATGATCTGATGGAAGCGCTGAGGACCTTTTATGAATAAAAGGTCCTCGGTGAGTTTACGGCTGTCAACGAGTTACAGGAAAAGGAGAAAAATGGACAGAATCATAAAACCGATAGAAGAAAAATAAAATAAAACTGCTATCAGAAATTGCCAATGTTAATTTCCTTATGTCAAGACAAATGCTCGAAGGGAAAGAAGTGTGTGTGTTAAAGGCAAAAGCGCCCGAGATGAAAGAAAGTATAGATAAATTGCAAAAATTGGAGATTGATTTTATGGTAAGACCGATGTTTCGGTATTAACGAAAGAAGTAAGATGGCAGTTAGTTAAAATCGGTGAGTGTCATGAATAAAAAATGGATGAAAACTTTTATTAGATTAGCAGAAAAGTTTGCTAAGGTAAACCAAGTACAGAGTCCAAGCAAAGGAACAATGAAAAATACAAAAAAAATCTTGATCAAGGAGAGAAATCAGCAACATGAGAGACCGGCACATCCACACGGTATTTTCCTGCGATTCGGAAGCGAAGACGGAAGATTATATTTTTGGAAGCAAAAAAGAAGGGAATCGAAACGTTATCGGGAAAACGGCGGGAGATATGTCACCATCGGTTCGGATGCGCATGTTGTGGAGGATATCGGCGCCGATGATAGGAGCGCGAAACGGCTGATCGAAGATGTTGGCTTGCAGGAAGTGGTCTACAGGCAGAGAAAGTTAAAATTCAATTAAGCGTGAAAAACCTGCGAAAAGAGTTGCTATTTTTCGGATGTTTCAGTATACTATATATGGTATTTCGACATACAAATTCAAAGTTTGAGCCGAAGATATTGGGCGGGGGTTCCGCTCTATTTTCTATTTTATTTACGAAAAAATGTTGATTTACACTTACAGAATGAGATAAATTTGAGCTGTCAGAAATTTATCGTTCTGGTTTCGCAAGAAATTTTGAGACAGGATGAACGCAAATTTGTATTTGGAGGAGGAGCAGGTGGTTAAAACAGAAGGGCAGGAGGAACAGATCGGGCGCTGCCGCGAAGCGGTGGCGGCTTTTGTGCGCGCACACGGCGCGGCTCCGAAAGCCTGCGTGGTCACATTCGGCTGTCAGATGAACGCCAGAGACTCGGAAAAGCTGTCTGGCATCCTGCTTGCAAGCGGGCATGAACTGGTGGAGACCGAGGAGGAGGCGGATTTTATCCTCTATAACACCTGTACGGTACGGGACAACGCCAACCAACGGGTCTACGGGCGGCTGGGTGTCGTAAACAGCCTGAAAAAGAAGAAGCCCTACTTAAAGGTCGCCCTCTGCGGCTGCATGATGCAGGAACAGAAGGTAATCGAAAAAATCAGGAAAAGCTATCGTTTCGTCGATTTGATCTTTGGGACGCATAATATCTTTGATTTTGCAAGGCTGCTGGCGGATATGTACGAGAGCGACGGCATGGTGGCTGAAATCTGGGAGGGGACTGATAAAATCGTCGAGGATCTTCCCGTAAAGCGCAAGTACAGCTACAAGTCGGGCGTCAACATCATGTTTGGCTGCAATAATTTTTGCAGCTACTGCATCGTGCCCTATGTGCGTGGCAGGGAGAGGAGTAGAGAGCCCAAGGACATCCTGCGGGAGATCGAGGCGCTGGCGGAGGACGGTGTCTCGGAGATCATGCTGCTTGGGCAGAATGTCAATTCCTACGGGAAAACGCTGGGACATCCCATTTCTTTTGCGGAACTGTTGCGGGAAGTGGAGCAGATCGAGGGGATCAGGCGCATCCGTTTTATGACTTCCCATCCGAAAGACCTTTCCGACGAGCTGATCGCGGTGATGCGGGACTCGAAGAAGGTCTGCCGACATCTGCATTTGCCTTTACAGGCGGGTTCCGACAGGATTCTAAAGGCGATGAACAGACAGTATACGAAGGCGCAGTATCTGGCTTTGGTGGACAAGCTGAAAACAGAGATTCCGGACATTGCCATTACCACAGACCTGATCGTGGGCTTTCCGGGAGAGACGCTTGCGGACGTGGAGGAGACGATCGACGTGGTGCGGCGGGTGCAGTACGATAACGCCTTTACCTTTATCTATTCCAAGCGGACAGGAACACCTGCCGCCGCTATGGAAAATCAGGTGCCCGAGGAGATCGTGCGGGAGGGCTTTGATAAGCTTCTCGCGGTCGTGCAGGAGACGGCAAAGGAGCGGGCGGCGCTTTTACAGGGCAAGGTGATGGAGGCGTTGGTGGAGGAAGTGAACGAACAGGATCCGGCGTTTGTAACGGGACGGCTTTCCAACAATATGTTGGTGCACTTTAAGGCGGACAGAAGATTAGTGGGAAAATATGTGATGGTGGTGCTTGACTGCTGTCACGGTTTTTATTATACAGGTAGGATGGTTGACTGGTTGGGTCAATCAAAACATACAAGACTGGGAAAGATGGTTGATGATCAATGGCTGAATTAACACCGATGATGCAACAATATCTGGAGACCAAGAGGTCGTATCAGGACTGTATTTTGTTCTACCGTTTGGGGGATTTTTACGAGATGTTCTTTGAGGATGCCATCACGGCGTCCAAGGAGCTTGAAATCACGCTGACGGGGAAAAACTGCGGTCAGGAGGAGCGTGCGCCCATGTGCGGCGTTCCTTATCACGCGGTTGACAGTTATCTGAACAAGCTGGTCTCCAAGGGCTATAAGGTAGCAATCTGTGAGCAGGTGGAGGACCCTAAGAGCGCGAAAGGGATCATTAAGCGCGAGGTGATCCGCATCGTGACGCCGGGCACGAACCTGAATTTACAGGCGCTTGACGATACGAAAAATAATTATCTGCTCTGCGTGACGTACTTTCCGGGTAAGATCGGGATGTCGGTGGCTGACGTCACCACGGGCGATTACTATCTGACGGAACTGGAAGATATCCGCAAATTGCAGGATGAGATCAATAAGTATGGTCCTTCGGAGCTGATCTGCAACGAGCAGTTTTTTGTCAGCGGCTACGACATTGACGATTTGAAAAACCGTCTGAATGTGAGCGTGTATTCGCTGGCGCCGCATTATTTTGACGAGGACGGCTGCAAAAAGCTTCTGATGAAGCATTTTGGGGTGAACAGCTTACAGGGGCTGGGGATCGAGGACTTTCCCGTGGGATTGATCGCGGCGGGAGCGCTCTTACAGTACCTCTACGAGATGCAGAAGACGTCTCTTTCTCATTTCACGCATATTTACCCGTATCTGACCAGTAAGTACATGCTGCTCGACAGCTCCACCAGACGTAACCTGGAGCTGATCGAGACCCTGCGGGAGAAACAGAAAAAGGGGTCTCTTTTAGGGGTATTGGACCGCACCAAGACCGCTATGGGCGGCAGACTGTTACGAAAATACATAGAACAGCCTTTGATTGACAAAGAAAAAATAGCAAAGCGGCTGGATGCGGTGGAGGCGCTTTGTAAAAAAAGCGTAGACCGGGAAGAACTGAGGGAGTACCTGCACACGATTTATGATTTGGAACGGCTGCTTGGCAAGGTGAGTTATAAGACGGCTAACCCCAGAGACCTGATTGCCTTTCGCAATTCGCTGGCGATGCTTCCTTCCCTGCGGACGATCCTTGCCGATTTTGACACGCCGCTGCTTCGGGAAATCTATGAAAACATGGATCCGTTAGAGGATATTCATCATCTGATCGAAGACGCCATTGAGGAGGAACCGCCGATTGCCTTAAAGGAAGGCGGCATCATCAAAGAAGGCTTTCATGAGACCATAGATTCCCTGCGAAAGGCGAAAACGGACGGCAAGAAGTGGCTGGCGGCTTTGGAGGAGGAGGACAGAGAACGCACGGGCATCAAAAACCTGCGTATTAAATATAATAAGGTCTTCGGTTACTATTTTGAAGTGACAAACTCCTATAAGGATCAGGTGCCGGAGGATTATGTACGCAAGCAGACGCTTGCGAACGCGGAGCGATATACGACGCCGCGCTTAAAGGAGTTGGAGGATTCCATCCTCAATGCGGAAGATAAGCTGTTTGGCTTGGAATACGATCTTTTTTGCGAGATTCGGGACGCGATCGCAAACGAGGTGGAGCGGATCCAAAAGACGGCGCGGGCGGTGGCAAGGCTGGACGTCTTCACTTCCCTTTCTTTTGTGGCGGAACAGAACCACTATGTAAGACCGTCCTTAAATGATAAGGGCGTCATCGATATCAAGGAAGGCCGCCATCCGGTGGTGGAACAGATGATCCATAACGATATGTTCATCGCCAACGACACGCATCTGGATGACAAAAAGCACTGTATCGCCGTGATCACAGGTCCCAATATGGCAGGTAAGTCCACCTATATGCGGCAGGTGGCGTTAATTGTTCTGTTGACGCAGATCGGCTCCTTTGTGCCGGCGTCAAAGGCGGATATCGGCATTGTGGACAGAATCTTTACCAGAGTGGGCGCTTCCGACGATCTGGCGAGTGGTCAGTCCACTTTCATGGTGGAAATGAACGAGGTGGCGAATATCTTAAGGAATGCGACCCCGAACAGCCTGCTGGTGCTCGACGAGATCGGCAGGGGGACTTCTACTTTCGACGGCTTGAGCATTGCCTGGGCGGTGATTGAACATATCAGTAACCGCAAACTTTTGGGCGCAAAAACGTTGTTTGCTACCCATTATCACGAATTGACCGAGCTGGAAGGGAAGATGGACAACGTCAACAACTACTGCATCGCCGTCAAAGAAAAAGGCGACGACATTGTATTCCTGCGGAAAATCGTGAAGGGCGGGGCGGACAAGAGCTACGGCATTCAGGTGGCAAAGCTTGCGGGCGTACCGGATATGGTCATCGACAGGGCGAAGGAGATCGTGGAGCAGCTGAGCGATAACGATATCACCGAGCGGGTGCAGAATATCGAGGTGGATCATAGCAGGGGCGAACGGAAAAAGCCCGTGCACTATGACGAGGTGGACTTGGAGCAGATTTCCCTGTTTGATACCGTGACGGATGAGGACGTGGTGCGGGAGCTAAAGGAGATCGACGTGAGCAACTTAACGCCCGTGGATGCGCTCAATACGCTGTATCGGCTGCAGAATCGGCTCAAAAACAGATGGTAAAATGAGTGCGAAACCAATATAAGTTATTGGAATTGTACAAATCACATAATCAACACAGACGCGCTTTCGCTCTGTTCCAGAAGTTAATTCCGAAGGAATTTACTTCAATCTAAGGGTCTGCTTATGATTATATGATTCGTACAATTTTGCTAAAGTTGTGAAGGGTTTCGCAATTATATGAAATAATTAGATATAGTGTGAGGAAGATGATATTTTGGCAAAAATCAATATTTTAGACAATCAGACCATAGACAAGATCGCCGCCGGCGAGGTGGTGGAGCGCCCCGCCAGCGTGGTGAAGGAGCTGGTGGAGAATGCCATCGACGCGGGGGCTTCAGCTGTCACGGTAGAGATTAAGGAGGGTGGTACTACGCTGATCCGGGTCACGGACAACGGCGGCGGCATTGAAAAATCGCAGGTGGAGAATGCCTTTTTACGTCATGCCACCAGTAAGATTTCGTCCGCGGAGGATTTGACCAGTTTGGTCAGTCTGGGTTTCCGCGGGGAGGCGCTCGCCAGCATTGCGGCGGTGGCGCAGGTGGAGTTGATCACCAAGACGCCGGAGGAATTGACGGGCCTCCGCTATGTGATTGAAGGCGGCGTGGAGAAGGAGCGTGAGGAGATCGGCGCGCCCACGGGGACTACGCTGATCGTGCGCAATCTCTTTTTTAATACGCCGCCGCGCAAGAAGTTCTTGAAAATGCCGAGGACGGAGGGGTCTTATGTGGCGGAGCTGATGGAGCATCTTGCCATGTCAAATCCTGAGATATCCTTCAAATTCCGGCTAAACGGGCAGACGAAGTTTTATACCACGGGGAGCGGCGATTTACGGGAGATCGTCTACCGTATCTACGGAAAAGAAATCTCCGCGGAACTGCTTGACTTTTCCTGTGAGCGGGAAGGAATGCAGATCACGGGGCTTTTGGGAAAGCCGGCGATCAATCGCGCCAACCGCTCTTTTGAGATTTTTTACATCAACGGCCGCTATATCCGCAGCGCTCTCATCAGTAAGGCGGTGGAGGAGGGCTACCGCGAGTATCTGATGCAGCACAAATTTCCCTTCTGTATCCTGCATTTTCAGATCGATACGGAGAAGATTGACGTCAATGTCCATCCTTCCAAGCTGGAAGTGCGGATCGCCGACGGGCCAGCCTTTCACGAGGCGATAAAGGACGCTGTGTACGAGGCGCTCCACGGGCGGGAGATGATTCCGGAGGTCACGCTCAGCGACAGACGGGAGAGTGGAAAAGCTGACAGGCAGGAAGGCGGAAAAGGCGGACGGACAAACGGAGAACATGGCGGACAGGAGGGAACTGCCGGAGCGCAGGGCAAGGAGCGCATCAGTGCGCCGGAACCGTTTGAGGCGCGGCGGATCTTAGAACTACAGCAAAATGAGCTGGGAAACGCAGCGCTGCGGCAGGAGAGCAAACGGGAACCCTTCGAGGCGTGGCAGAGCTTGGAAACGCAGCAAAAGAAACAGGATACTGCGGCAGTGCCGGCAGAGAACGTGTACAGCGCAGCAATCAGTGCAGTTCGTGAGAACAGCCGGCAGCGGACAACAGACACAGAAAGTTATGTAAACCGAAAGAACGGCGTGGATGAAAATATGCTGCACGAGGATGTGCCGCCATACGGAGAAAATGGAAGGTTGTTGGCATCGGCAGCCGCAGCGTTCCAAGATGAGGCTGCATTGCCTTCCGTATCTGAGTTGAAACCCGAACAGCTGAACCTTTTTGACAGCCGCATCCTCTCACAGGAGACAAGACCGCAGTTTGAGATCATCGGTCAGATTTTCGATACCTATTGGCTCATCACCTATGAAAACAAGCTTCTGATCGTAGACCAGCATGCCGCCCACGAGAAGGTAAAGTACGAACGTTTGATGAAAAGGTTTCGCGAAAAGAACGTCCTGTCTCAAACGCTGAACCCGCCCACGATTCTGACTCTGAACAACAGGGAGAAGGAGTGCCTGGCGGCGCATAAGGAGGATTTTGAGGCACTGGGCTTTGTGGTGGAGGAGTTTGGCGGAAACGACTATGCCATCCGCGGCGTGCCGCTTGATCTTTACGGCTACGGGGAGGGCGAGTTTTTCTGCGAGGTGCTGGACGAGTTGGTGGAGGAGGCTGTGACGGGCACACCGGAGAGTATCCGCATCCGCATTGCGACCATGGCGTGTAAGGCGGCAGTAAAAGGCAATATGCGCATCAGCCGTGCCGAGATGGAAAGCCTTTTAGATGAGCTTTTGACACTGGAAAATCCCTACAACTGTCCACACGGCAGACCCACCATCATCTCTATGTCAAAGCAGGAGCTGGAGCGGAAGTTTAAGCGGATTGTTTAAATAGTGCGAAACGCATTTAGGTTGTGTATGAGGCGTTTCGCAAGTAATAAAATAGTCTGGAAGGAAAAAATAACAGATGGCATCAAACAAGCAGGAGGCAGCACGCCCTCTCGTAATCCTGACAGGACCGACTGCCGTGGGTAAGACCGCCCTGTCCATCGCGCTGGCAAAGGCGATAGACGGGGAGATCGTTTCCGCCGACTCCATGCAGGTCTACCGTCATATGGACATCGGTTCCGCCAAGATCACGGAGGCGGAAATGGCGGGTGTGCCGCATCATCTGATTGACGTATTGGAGCCGACGGAGGCTTTTAATGTGGTGATTTTCCAAAAGCTTGCAAAGGAGGCAATGGCGGGGATCTATGAGCGCAGGCGCATTCCCATTCTGGTGGGAGGCACCGGCTTTTATATTCAGGCGGTGCTCTACGATATTGACTTTACCGAAAATGATGAGGATACTTCCCTGCGGGAGGAGCTGGAGGCGTTTGCCGCAAGGGAGGGCGCGGAAGCCCTTTACGCCAGATTGAAAGCGGTAGATCCCGCCTCCTGCGAGAGTATTCACGCCCATAACGTCAAGCGGGTCATCCGTGCGTTGGAGTTTTACGAGAAGACGGGACAGCCGATTTCCGCGCACAACGAGGCGCAGAGGCAGAATGCTTCGCCTTACCGCTTCGCTTACTTTGTCTTAAATGACCGCCGGGAGGAAATTTATCAAAGGATAGACCTTCGCGTAGAGCAGATGCTGGCGGCAGGGCTGGTGGATGAGGTGCGGCGGTTAAAAGAAATGGGCTGCACGAAAGACATGGTCTCCATGCAGGGGCTTGGTTATAAAGAGATTCTGCGATATCTGGAGGGGGAGCTTACGCCGGAGGAGGCGGTCTACCTGATCAAGCGCGATACCAGGCACTTTGCCAAACGACAGCTGACCTGGTTTCGACGGGAAAAGGATGTGATCTGGCTGAATAAGCAGGAAATTGACCAAAACGGTCAAGACACTTTGAGCGTCATGCAGGAAATCCTGCACGAAAAAGCGATTATCTTGTAAATTTTAGAAGAACAGGATAAATACGGCATTTTTTGCTTACACCTAAAATGCGGTTAACGCAATTACGATTTCATAGACCGTGTTATTTGAAATAGACGTTGTTATTAAACGCAAAATGATATAATATATTGTTTTTATATTATAAAAAAATGAATTTCGGATGAGACAAAAAGCAAGAAGATGCAGGGCGGGAAATGCCTGAAAACACTGGAAATGCAAGGCTTTATGTAAGGCGGCGGAGAGGGAAAAACAAAATGGCGCGGAAACGATACAGGGATGAAAATTTGGAATTCCCGGCAGAACGCTCCGACATGACGATAGAAAGGAAATACGGCATATGAAAACAGATATCAAGAAAATGTACAGTCTATTTGGTATTTCGGAGGCAGTTTACGATTTGGGGGAGGAGATTCTGAAATCGCTTGCACCGCGTTTTGTGCAAATTGATGAGAATGCGGAGTACAACCAACTGAAAGTGATCCGCGCTATGCAGACGGCGGGTGTGAGCGAGGCCTGTCTGCTGGGGACTACGGGCTACGGCTACAACGACCTGGGACGGGATACGCTGGAAAAGGTTTATGCGGCTGTTTTTCGGACAGAGGACGCCCTGGTGCGTCCGCAGATTACCTGCGGCACGCACGCGCTTGCGCTGGCACTTTCAAGCAATCTGCGCCCGGGAGATGAACTGTTATCCCCGGTGGGAAAGCCCTATGATACGCTGGAGGAGGTCATCGGTATCCGCCCCTCCAGAGGTTCCCTTGCGGAGTACGGCGTCACCTACAGGCAGGTAGACCTTTTGCCGGACGGCGGCTTTGACTTTGAGGGCATCCGCGCGGCGATTGGCGAAAAAACAAAGCTCGTCACCATCCAGCGTTCCAAGGGTTATCAGACCAGACCGACCTTGTCCGTGACGAGGATCGGCGAGCTGATTTCCTTTGTGAAGCAGGTCAAGCCCGATGTTTTGGTGATGGTGGACAACTGTTACGGTGAGTTTGTGGAGACCGTCGAACCCGCCGAGGTAGGAGCGGACATGGTGGTCGGTTCTCTGATCAAGAACCCCGGCGGCGGTCTGGCACCTATCGGCGGCTATATTGCCGGGAAAAGCGAGTGTGTGGAGAATGCGGCTTGTCGTCTGACTTCTCCGGGGCTTGCCAAGGAGGTCGGCGCGTCGTTAGGGGTTCTTTCCGCATTTTATCAAGGGCTTTTCCTTGCGCCTACGGTGACGGCTTCTGCCTTAAAAGGGGCGATTTTTGCGGCGAATCTCTATGAAAGGCTTGGCTTTGCCGTGATACCAAACGGGACGGAGAGCCGCCATGATATCATTCAGGCAGTGACGCTCGGTTCTCCTGAGGGCGTCTGCGCCTTTTGCGAGGGCATTCAGGCGGCGGCGCCGGTGGACAGCTTTGTGAAGCCGGAACCTTGGGATATGCCGGGTTACGACTCTAAAGTCATTATGGCGGCGGGCGCCTTTGTTTCAGGTTCTTCTATCGAGCTTTCGGCGGACGGACCCATTGCACCGCCCTATGCAGTCTATTTTCAGGGTGGGCTTACCTTCCCTCACGCGAAGATTGGTATCTTAAAGAGCGTGCAGAACCTTCTCGATCGGGGGATATGCAGGATGTAAATTTTTTCCTCTTTTTTATGTACATCAATATCCGATTGTGTTAAAATGAGCCTTGGAGAAAGGAGATTGTATTTTTTATGCATAAGAACAATTGGGTCTGCGCCCTGCTGATTATGGCAGGAATCGTGATCGGCGGTTTTATCGGGAGCCTTTTCCCCTCCACTTGGCTAAACTATGGGCAGTCCTTTGGTTTGACGCAGCCGCTGGTGTTGGATTTGGGAATCCTGACCCTTACCTTTGGTCTGTCCCTTCGGCTCACGATAGCAGGCATTATCGGGATCGCAATAGCGATCGTCATATATCGTCTGATTTAGTCACAAACGCTTTTGGAGAGAAGCTGTCGGGAAAGAGACTGCATGAAATCAGGCAAGTGTGTGAACAATGATTATTACAGGCTGCAGGACCTCCCCTATGAGAGGTTTGCGGCATTGGGAGCTGAAAATCTGACAGACGCAGAGCTTTTGGCTATTTTGCTGCGGACGGGGACGAAAGGGATGTGCGCAAAGGCGCTTGGAGAGAGAGTGCTTGCAGAAAGCGCCCGGTATGGGAATGGGCTGCTTGGGCTTTATCACATTCCGGAAAAAGAGCTTCGGCGGATTGAAGGCATCGGCAGGGTAAAGGCGGTACAGCTAAAGGTGATCGCCGAATTCGCCAGACGAATGGCAAGGGCGAAGGCGAAAAGTGCTCTCAGCTTTCACGATCCTTACACGGTGGCGGACTATTATATGGAGCTGTTCCGACATGAGAATGTGGAACATATCAGACTCCTGCTTTTGGATTCGGCGATGCATCTGATTGGGGAGGAGATTCTCTCCAAAGGTACGGTGAATGCTTCCCTGCTGTCGCCCAGAGAGGTCTATACCCACGCTTTTCGCGGCGGTGCGGCGAATATCATGCTGCTGCACAATCATCCGGGCGGAAATCCGGTTCCCAGCGGGAGCGATATTGAGATTACGGAGCGGATTGGGCGTGTGGGGGCTATGGCGGATATTCCGCTTTTGGATCACATTATTTTGGGTGACAACTGTTATTTCAGCTTTCGGGAGAGTAAATTACTGACAGAGGCATCCTGTTTTGAAGGGGAAGTAAAGGGGCAGTAAAAGAGAGAAAGGGGTAAACCTACCTTGGCAAACAACGCATTTGGAATCGATTTGGGCACCAGCAACATTAAAATCTATAACCGTGCGGACGACGATGTTTTCGTGGAGAAGAACATGATCGCCATCGAGAACAAAAGAACGCTCTTTGCATACGGTGACGCGGCGTTTGAAATGTATGAGAAGGCGCCCGGTAACATCAGCATTACCTATCCGCTCAGCAATGGCGTGATTGCGGATATTCAGAACATGGAGACGTTGGTAAAATATTTTCTGAATGGTATGATGAAAAACAATATACGTCCTGCCGATTATTACATCGCCGTGCCCTGGGATGTGACGGAAGTGGAAAAGCGTGCCTTCAAAGATCTGATCAAGGAATCAAACGTGAAGGCAAGAAGGGTCATGATGGTGGATAAGGCAGTAGCCGACGGTTTGGGACTGGGGATTGATGTCAAGAATTCGCAGGGCGTTATCGTGGTGAATGTCGGGTTCGATACCACGGAGATATCCATCCTTTCGCTGGGCGGTATCGTTTTAAGCCGCCTGATCAAAGTGGGCGGACGGAAATTTGACGAGGCCATCAAGGCGGCAATCCGAAGGGAATACAGCCTCATCATCGGCGGTAAAACGGCGGAGGTCGTGAAGACATCGCTCCTTGAGCTGGAGCGCGAGCACGAAGGCGCGCTTGTTTACGGACGCGATATCGTGACAGGACTTCCCGTGGAACGTGAGATTCCCACAGCTCTTGTGGATGAGTGCCTTGTAGAGCATTTTAATGCTATTATAGATAATATCAAAGTGATTTTGGAGCGCACGCCGCCGGAGCTTGCGGCAGATATCTACCGCCACGGGATCTATCTGACGGGCGGCGCTTCCCAGGTGAGTAAATTTGCCCAGTTGATGAGCAAGGGCACCGGTCTTCAGGTAAATGTTTCCGAGAACCCGGTAACAAGCGTGGCGCTGGGTCTTGCCCGAATCATCAAGGACGATAATTATAAAACGGTAGCTTATGCCATAGAAGGAATGAGTAAATGAGTCCAATCGTCAAGAAAAAAGGAGAAAAATTTACGTTACCCGGTAAATATCTCCTTTTTATTTTAACAATCCTCTGCACCGGTATGGTGCTGCTTACTTTTAATACGACTGTCTTCAGCGGGCCCTTAAGTGCGGTTGCCGGCTATACGGTAGTACCCTTTGAGAAAGGTATCAGTGTGGTGGGAAGCTGGCTTTCCGGACGATCCGAGCAGTTGGTGCGGATCAGTGATCTGCTTACGGAAAATGAGATGTTAAAGAAGCAGGTGGATGAACTGACCATTGAGAATATGGGATTACAGCAGGATCGTTATGAGTTGACCAACCTGCGGCAGCTTTATAATCTGGATAATCAGTATGATGAGTATGAGAAGACGGGGGCGCGTATCATAGCCAAAGATTCCGGCAACTGGTTTTATTCCTTTGTGATTGATAAAGGGGCCATGGACGGGATTGCCGTGGATATGAATGTGATGGCGGGAAGTGGTCTTGTGGGCCGCGTGGTAGCTGTAGGACCTAATTGGGCAAAAGTAAAATCCATTATTGCCGACGATTCCAATGTCAGCGCCATGGTATTGTCAAGTTCGGATAATCTGATTGTTTCCGGCAATCTTAAGCTTTATAATTCCGGTGTCATTGAGTTTGAGCAGCTGATCGACAGTGATAATGTGGTGGTGGAAGGAGACAAGATTGTCACGTCCAATATCAGTGACAAGTTTCTGCCCGGTATTCTGATAGGATATATCAATACGATTAATCCTGATGCAAATAATCTTACCAAGTCCGGTTATATTACCCCGGCAGTGGATTTTGAACATCTGGAAGAAGTGTTGATCATAATGGAATTAAAGCAGACTGTGGAGCAATGACAAAAGGCGTATCGGGAGGAAGGATATGAAGCGCGGCATTATAACGGCAATTCTTATTTTATTATGTTTTTTGCTGCAGTGTACGGTGTTCCGGTTTCTGGCTTTTGGAGGAATCGTGCCGAATCTGTTGATTGTTTTAACGGCTTCTTTCGGCTTTATGCGGGGAGAGAAGACAGGACTGATCATCGGGTTTTTCTGCGGTATTCTGGTAGATATCTTCTTTGCCAGTGTGATTGGGTTTTATGCTTTGCTGTACATGTATATCGGTTATATGAACGGTAAGTTTGCTGCGATTTTCTATCCGCAGGATATCAAACTGCCGGTAGCGTTGATTTTATGCAGTGATTTTTTCTATGGTATCGTATGTTATGTGATTTTGTTCCTTCTGCGGAGCCGGTTCGATTTTGTGTATTATCTTCTGCACATCATTCTGCCGGAAATCGTATATACGATAGTGGTTACCTTACTTTTATATCCGCTCATCCTCTGGATCAATACAAGACTTGAGCGCGGCGAACTGAGGAGTGGAAAGAAGTTTGTTTGAGGAACTGATAGAGCATTTTAAAGAAAATTTCATGAATATGGTCACTTCCAGGCTGATCGTACTGGTTTTTGTATTGTTTGGCATGGGCGGCTATCTGATCTATACTATTTTTCAGCTGCAGATTGTCAAAGGAGAAGATTATTATAATAACTTTCAGTTGAAGATTACGAAAGAACGTACTCTTCCGGCGACCAGGGGCAATATTCTGGATCGGGACGGCAATCTGCTGGCTTATAATGAACTGGCATACTCGGTCACCATAGAGGATGTGTATGAGTCGGGCCGAAAAAAGAACGCAAGGTTGAACGATACCATCTGCCGTCTGATCCATATGATAGAAGAAAACGGAGACAGAGTCATCAGTGATTTCCACATTGAAATCGGCAAAAACGGTAATTATGAGTACAACGTGGAGGGAACACAGCTTCTTAGATTTCTGGCGGATATCTATGGGTATGCGTCTATTGATGATCTGAAAGAAAAGGAAAAGACCGCAACGCCGGATGATGTGATCACTTATCTGTGCAGTACTTCCCGCTATGGAATCGGTGACTATACGGATGACGAAGATTCTTCCAGCTTTGTGGAAGGAATGGGGTTTACCAAAGAAGAAGTATTAAAGATCATAACCATCCGATATGCCATGAGCGCCAACAGTTATCAGAAATACATTGCCACTACAGTGGCCAATAATGTTTCACAAAAGACTGTGGCTGTGGTCATGGAAAATGCGGATGTTCTCGACGGTGTTTCCGTGGCGGAGGGTACGGTCCGAAAATATAATGATAGTATTTACTTTGCCCAGGTCATCGGTTATACGGGCAGAGTAGATCCGGAAGGCTTAAAAGAACTGCAGGAGCAGGATGCAACATATGATAGCAACGATACGGTAGGAAAATCCGGAATAGAGGCTTCCATGGAAACGGAATTGCAGGGCAAGAAAGGTTCCGAGACGGTTTATGTGGATAATCTGGGAAAGGTGATCGAGACCAGCGACAGGGTTGAGCCTATGGCTGGAAACGATGTCACTCTGACGCTGGATACGGAACTGCAAAAAGCCTGTTATCATATTCTGGAGGCAAAGCTTGCCGGTATTTTGCTTAATAAGATAGAAAATATTAAAGAATACACACCACCGGAGGGCGGAAGCGGAGGAAATATCCCAATTCCCATATATGATGTATATTTTGCCTGTATCAACAATAATGTTATTGATACCGCACATTTTTCCTCCGATCATGCAGGGGAGACAGAAAGGGCCGTGCGGCAGGCATATCTGGACAAAAAGTCACGGGTCTTTGCCACCCTTAGGGAAGAGCTGGAAGAAATCTGTACGCCTTACGAGGAACTGACTACAGAATACCAGGTTTATGAAAGTTATATTGCAGCCCTGCTCTATGACAATGATATTATTATGGAATCGGTAGTGGATAAGAATGATGAGACCTATATTGCATGGACAAAGGATGAAGTCATCAGTCTGAACGAGTACTTAAATTATGCCATTGCACAAAACTGGATCAACGTGTCTAAACTGGAAATAGGTTCCCAGTACTCCGATTCGGTGGAGATTTACCACAAAATTCTCGATTACGTTTTTGAGAAGATAGAGTCTGATATCGATTTTGATAAAAAGATT
>DETS01000056.1:47880-55583 GCA_002361735.1 Lachnospiraceae bacterium UBA3282
ATAAAAAGATTTACCGTTACATGATCAATACAGAAGAGCTGACGGGGCGGCAGATATGTATGCTTCTATTAGAGCAGAATATCGTTGAGCCGTCTGCAGAAGAAGTTGCCCAGTTTATGGCGGGCAGTATAACGCCTTATACCTTTATGCGTAATCGGATAGAGAATCTGGAGATTACACCGGCACAGCTTGCGCTGGATCCTTATTCCGGGTCTATTGTGGTCACAGAGGTAAATTCCGGAGAGGTACTGGCGCTTTCCAGCTATCCGAGTTATGATAATAATAAGATGGCCAATGGTGTAGATGCGGCATATTTTGCTGAACTTAGAAATGATCTGTCCTATCCGCTCATCAACTATGCGACCCAGCAGCGGACGGCGCCGGGGTCCACATTTAAACCGGTCTCCGCTACGGCGGGGCTTTTGGAAGGGGTTATCACCACTTCGGATACGATTACCTGTACCGGTGAGTTTGATAAGGTTACGCCATCCCCCAGATGTCATATTTATCCGGGAGCACATGGCTCATTGAATGTCACGGGAGGCATCCAGCGTTCCTGCAACTGGTTCTTTTATGAGGTTGGCTATCGTCTGGGAACGGTAGGCGATATCTACAACGACAATGTGGGTCTAAATAAACTTGCCAAGTATGCGGATATGTATGGTCTGTCAGAACCTTCCGGTGTGGAGATTGAAGAGTATGCGCCGGAAATTTCCGATCTGGATGCGGTCCGGTCGGCCATTGGACATGGTACTAATAACTATACTACGGCAGGACTTGCGCGATATGTTACAACTATCGCCAATAGTGGAACATGTTATAATTTAACATTAGTAGACAAGATAGAAAACCACAACAGCGGGGCTGTTACAATACATGAAGCCGAGGTAAGAAATCAGATTGATATGGATCCGGCCTATTGGAACGCCATTCATACCGGTATGCGCAGGGTAGTGGAAGGAAAGCAGTATTTCGCGGATCTTGATGTGGATGTTGCAGGCAAGACAGGTACGGCGCAGGAGAACAGAAATCGTCCTAACCATGCTTTATTTATCAGTTATGCACCTTATGAAGCACCGGAGATATCCGTGACGGTTCGTGTGGCGAACGGTTATTCTTCCGACTATGCCGCACAGATTGCAAAGGACGTGTATGAGTATTATTATGGACTGAAAGAGGAAAGTGAGATCATTACCGGTACGGCCGGTACGCTGGACGGCGGTGCAATCAGCGCAGATTGATCAATTGAGGTGTTGAATATGAAAAATCCCGTTATTATTAAAAGTTTTCCCAATGGTCTTTCTATTTATCTGGATGGAGAGATGCCCTTCGAGCAGCTGCTTGAGGAAGTGGCTGTGAAATTCAGAGAGTCGGCTAACTTTTTTAAGGATGCTACTATGGTGGTTTCCTTTGAGGGGAGGGACTTGTCGGATACAGAAGAAAGGCAGATCGTAAACACTATCACGGCAAATTCGGCGTTAAACATTGTCTGTATCATCGGCAAAAACGAGGAGACAAACAAAAATTATGTGAAAGCGTTACAGAAGCTCTCTTTCCGCCAGGAGGTGATGGAGAACGCCGGACAGTTCTATAAAGGGACGCTGAAAGACGGACAGCTTTTGGAGACGGAAAACAGTATTATCGTGCTGGGGGATGTCTATCCCGGCGCCTGTATTGTATCCAGCAAAGACGTGGTTATTATAGGCGGTCTTTATGGACAGGCTTATGCCGGCGGAAACGGAGAAGACGGACATTTTGTTGTGGCGCTTGAAATGTCACCGGAAAAATTAAAAATCGGTGATTTCAAATATAAGACTTCCGAGAAACAGAGTAAATGGCCGATCAAACCAAAGGTTCAGCCCAAGATTGCTTATGTGAAGGACGCAAGAGTCATAATCGAGCCGATTACCAAAGAATTACTGAACGACCTGCCGTTTTAAGAAAGGCAGTGGAGAAAATTCCTTCGGAATTATCTCCGGGAAAATTTCCATGAAATTTTCCCCGTCAGGGGACGATAACAATTCATCAACGGAGGTTTGCTATGAGTGAAGTGATTGTCGTCACATCAGGGAAAGGCGGGGTAGGAAAGACCACTACTTCAGCAAACGTTGGTACAGGTCTGGCAGCAATGGGCAAAAAGGTGATTCTGATCGATACGGATATCGGGCTTCGCAACCTTGATGTGGTGATGGGGCTTGAGAACAGGATCGTCTATAATCTGGTGGATGTGGTGGAGGGAAACTGCCGTATCAAACAGGCTCTCATCCGGGATAAACGCTATCCCACCCTGTTTCTTCTGCCTTCGGCACAAACCAGAGACAAGACTTCGGTGAATCCCTCACAAATGGTCAAAATGATCAGTCATCTGAAAGATCAGTTTGACTATATCATTCTGGACTGCCCGGCAGGAATTGAGCAAGGGTTCCAGAACGCTATCGCAGGCGCAGACAGGGCGCTTGTGGTGACAACCCCGGAGGTTTCCGCGATCCGGGATGCAGACAGGATCATCGGCCTTCTGGAGGCCAATGAGATACATAAGATAGATCTGATCATCAACCGCATCCGCCATGATATGGTGAAACGAGGGGATATGATGTCCTCGGAGGATGTGGTGGATATTCTCTCCCTGCCGTTAATTGGTCTTGTTCCCGATGATGAAAATGTGGTGATCGCCACAAATCAGGGCGAGCCCCTTGTGGGCAGTAATACATTGGCGGGCAAAGCCTATCAGAATATCTGTTACAGAGTTCTTGGCAAAGAAGTTCCTTTTATGGATTTGGAGAGAGGAATTTCGTTCTGGGCCAGAGTATCAGGTATTTTCCATAAAAGTTAGGAGGGATCAGGGTGTTTAAAAATCTTTTAAAGCGGAAAAGCTCAAGAGAAATAGCCAAAGACAGGCTTAAGATACTGCTTATTTCCGACAGAGTCAACTGTTCGCAGGAGATGATGGAAATGATCAAGAATGATATTGCAAAAGTAATATCCAAATATATGAAGATAGACACCCAGAGCATGGAGATACAGATTACCAAGACAAGCGGTAAGGGACATAGTCTCAAAAATCCGACCCTCTATGCCAATATACCGATCCTGGATTTGAAACAGTGATCAGAAGAAAAGGAGAAGACACAGCATGTTAAGGCACTATCACATCAGGGACTATGATTTTAAACTGATCATCTTTGTAGTGGCGCTTACAGTGATAGGTGTTCTTGCTATCGGCAGTGCAAAGGAGTCTTTGCAGTCCAGACAGATTGCGGGAGCCGTGTTTGGTTTTTTCCTGATGTTGGTCATTTCCCTGTTTGATTATTCAATCATTCTGCGTTTTTACTGGTTGATGTATGTGGGGAATATTCTGCTTTTGTGGCTGGTGCGGGCCATTGGTGTGGAAGCGGGCGGAGCCCAGAGGTGGCTGAATCTATTCGGAATTCAGTTTCAGCCTTCGGAAACTGCCAAGATATTATTGATTTTATTCTTTGCACAGTTTATCATGAAACATAAGGATGAGATGAATTCTCTGCGGATGGTCATTATCTGTGTGCTTTTATTTTTGCCGTCGATTTATCTGATTTATAAACAACCGGATATGTCTACCAGTATTATGGTGGTGTTGATGTTCTGTGTACTTTTGTTTGTGGGAGGCATCGGCTGGAAATATATTATCCTGGCGTTTTCGGTAGCGGTTCCTGCTTTTATTATCATATTGACGCTGATTTTGCAGCCGGATCAGGAGATTATAGAAGAGTTTCAGCAAAGACGTATTCTGGCATGGCTTTATCCGAAAGAGTATGAGACCACGGAGGCCTATCAGCAGACCAATTCCGTTACGGCAATCGGCTCCGGTATGCTATATGGGAAGGGGTACAATACCAACGAGATCAGTTCCGTGAAAAACGGAAATTTCATCTCCGAGCCGGAAACAGATTTTATTTATGCGGTTATCGGAGAGGAATTTGGATTTGTGGGTGGCTGTACAGTAATTGTGTTATTGATTTTCATTTCATTTGAATGTATTATGGTAGCTAGAAGAGCAAAAGATTTAGCCGGTACGATCATTGCCTCAGGGGTAGCGGCGCTGATCGGGTTTCAGGGGATGTTGAATATCGCTGTGGCCACTGGTGCAAGTCCCAATACAGGGATTCCGCTTCCGTTTGTCAGTTATGGACTGACTTCGCTTGTGAGTCTGTATATCGGGGTGGGATTTGTACTGAATGTACGGCTTCAATGCAAAAAATGACAGGGGTGTTGGCTATGAATATCGCATTAATCGCACATGATGCAAAGAAAAAACTGATGCAGAATTTCTGTATTGCTTATCGGGGTATTTTAAGTAAAAATGAACTCTATGCTACCGGTACCACAGGAAGACTGATTGAGGAAGTAACAAATCTGACGATCCATAAATATCTGGCGGGACATTTGGGCGGTGCCCAGCAAATCGGTGCCCAGATTGAACATAACCAGATCGATCTGGTTATCTTTCTGCGTGATCCGTTGTATCCGAAATCTCATGAGCCGGATGTCAATAATGTAGTGATGCTGTGTGACAGACACAATATTCCTTTGGCGACGAATCTGGCTTCGGCGGAACTGTTAATCAAATCACTCGACAGAGGAGACCTTGAGTGGCGTGAAATGTACAAATAGGAAGAGTAAACTGAAAATCAGTGCAGTACTTTTGGCAGGGATGCTGTGCATGACAGGGTGTGGCAGCACGAAGTATGACATGCCCTATTCATCCCAGAACAGTGTCAGCAGTTATCAGCTTTTAAACGTTGCAAACCAGGAGACAATTGAACCTTTTGCTGCTAATTTGTGTGTGGCTGCCAAAGATATTCCGGCACAGGGCATCAGCCTGCCCGATGTGGGGGCAGCGGCGCTCTTTGATTGTAAGAATTTGGAAACACTCTATGCGAAAAACGTCAATAATCAGATGAATCCGGCCAGCCTGACAAAAGTGATGACAGCGCTTGTAGCTCTGAAAAACGGTTCACCGGATGATGTGCTTGTGGCCTCGGAAAATGTGAAGATTACGGAATCGGGTGCAGTATTATGCGGATTGAAACCGGGGGATAAGATGACACTGGATCAGGCGCTCCATATTCTGCTTATGTATTCGGCTAATGATGTGGCTGTTTTGATTGCAGAGGGCGTTACAAAAGGTTCTGTGGAAGACTTTGTGGCTTTGATGAATGAGGAAGCGCAAAGAATTGGCGCCACCAACTGTCATTTCATGAATCCCAACGGACTGACGGAAGAGGGGCATTATGTGACGGCGTATGATCTGTATCTTATCTTTCAGGAAGCGCTGAAGTATAATCTGTTTAATGAGATCATACAGACCAGCTCTTACAGTACGGTGTATATGGACGGCAATGGGGCGGAAAAGTCCATAGAGATAGAGAATTCCAACCTATATCTTCGTGGTGTTTACGACATGCCGTCTAATGTGACTGTGGTGGGCGGTAAGACAGGGACCACCAATGCGGCAGGTCATTGCCTGATCTTGCTGTCCAGAAGCAGCAGCGGTACGCCCTACATATCGGTTATTATGAAAGATGATTCCAGAGAAAAACTTTATGAGGATATGAGTAATCTTCTGGGAATTGCCAAATAAAGTACAGAATAACTTTTCTGGTTGTTTTTTTGGCAGGTTTCCCTTATAATAATGAGTAGATGGAGTAAATCGTACAGACTATATAAATATCTTACTTTAGGAGGGTTTTACCATGGTTCAATTCATTGTAGGCAAAAAGGGAAAAGGAAAGACCAAGCATCTACTTGATAAAGTAAATACGGAGATAAAAGACGCACAGGGCAATGTAGTATATTTAGATAAGAGTACCAAGCATATGTTTGAGTTGAACAATAAAATCAGGCTCATTGACGTGCCTGAGTATCTGGTTACGAACAGTGATGAGTTTATCGGCTTTGTCTGTGGAATCATTTCACAGGATCATGATTTACAGCAGATGTATTTCGACAGCTTTTTGAAGATTGCCTGTCTGGAGGCAGAAGATCTTGACAAAGTAATTGCCAAGATTGAAAAGATCAGCGAAAAATTCCATGTAGATTTTGTAATAAGTATATCTTTGGATGAAAGTGAACTGCCAGAGCATGTCCGCTCTAATGTTATTGTTTCTCTTTAAGCAATGTACATAATATAAAACGGAATTCCATAAATGCCCCGTAGCTTGCTGCGGGGTATTTGACTATGTTTCTGGCATGATGAAATAAGGAGACTTAACGCCCGTGGCTGATGATCGGAATAAGATAAGTAAATATAGAAGGCCTGTTAACCTGAATATTGGCATGATGATCTTTATGGTAATCTTTATCTATGTGGTGATTTGTGTGGTCATGTATTTTAAGACGGATCATATCGTTGGATACAGCGTTATGGAAGGATCTCTTACTTCCAATAAGATTTATACAGGGATTGCCCTGCGGGATGAAGAGATAGTGGTCAGCCAGGATGCCGGTTATATTAACTATTTTGCCAGAGAAGGGGAACGTGCCGCAGTAGGCAATCTGATCTACACGGTGGATGAGACCGGACGGCTCTCCGAGTATATCAAAGCCGGGGAAAGCGGAGAAAATACGTTGTCGGAATCGGATCTTTCAGAACTAAGGACAGAGATCATTTCCTTTACCAATCGATTTGACTGTAGACAGTTTGGAGATGTCTATAATTTTAAACACAATGTGGAAGGTACGGTTTTAAAGCTTGCCAACTATAATATTCTGGAAAATGCAGATGCTTTGAACGATGCTTCCGGCACCTCCTTGATCAATTATCGTTCCGCAGCAGACAGCGGTATCGTGGTTTTATCAACGGATGGTTACGAGAAGCTGACTTTGGAAGATATGAAGGCGGAGTATTTTGAGGAAGAAAATTATGAAAAAAAATATTTTGTGAATAATGATCTGGTGGCGGCAGGAGATCCCGTCTATAAGCTTTCTACCAGTGAAGACTGGTCCATTGTGATCATGGCGGAGCAGGATCTGGTAGATATGCTTAAGAAAGAGCAGGAGAAAGCGAATAATAACGAACTGTATGTGGAGGTACGGTTCTTAAAGAATCAGTATACGGCCTGGGGCAAGGTGGATATCTATACGAACGAGGAGGGAGATAACTTTGTATCCCTTACCTTCACCAATTCTATGGTTACTTTCTGTACGGACAGGTTTATTGATATTGAGCTGTTGTTGAAAGAGGAAAAAGGATTAAAAATCCCCAACACGGCCATTGTGCAAAAAGAGTTCTTTATTGTGCCCAAAGAATATGTGACCAAGGGCGGCAAGCGCGGTGAAAACGGCGTTCTGTTAGAGACCTATGACGATGAAGGCAATGTCTCGATACAGTTTGTTGAGACACCGATCTATCATGAGACCGAGACAGAGTACTATCTGGACGATACGGTGCTGCGGGCGGGAAATGACATTGTAATGCCGGAAACTAACGAGCAGTTTGAGATCAGGAAAACAGGGTCGCTGACCGGCGTATATAATATTAATAAGGGGTATGCAGATTTTAAAGAAATCAGTATTTTATATGATAACGAAGAATATTCGGTGGTGAAATCCAATACCATGTATGGTTTGAATGTGTATGATTATATTGTATTGGATGCTTCGATGGTGGATGACAATGAATTTATTTACGAATAAAAAAGGTAAATTCCTTCGGAATTAACCTTGCG
>DETS01000121.1 GCA_002361735.1 Lachnospiraceae bacterium UBA3282
TACGACGATCTGTATCTGGATATCGCCAATCGGCATGGGACATTGAATGAGATGCTTGCAGAGGAACGGCAGGATGCCTTGCAGCAGGGAATGCAGCAGGCACTTGAAGCGTTGGTAAATTCGCTGAAAACGGTGTTGCCCGATCTGGATGCCGTTTGTCAGGCAGTGAACCAAAACGAGATTTATAAGGATGTCAGCAGGGAAGAAATTGCTCGGTATTATGACTGAGATAGAAAGACAGCGGGAAGGAAAGTTCCGCTGTCTTTCAGTTACTGCGTTTATTTGACCCATTTCTGTAATGCATCTTCCAGCATCTCAATATCCACGGGTTTAGAAATATGCCCGTTCATCCCCGCATCCTCAGACTTCCTGATATCGTCCGCAAAGGCGTCCGCCGTCATAGCCACGATGGGGATTTTTTTCAGGTCCTCTCTCTCGGAGGCGCGGATCGCTTTAGCGGCCTCATAGCCGTTCATGATCGGCATCTGGATATCCATAAAGATCAGGTCGTAGTATCCCGCTTCCTTCTCCGTCACAGCCTCGACGGCAAACTTCCCGTTCTCCGCCGTCTCCACCTGGATGCCTACGATATTAAGAAGCTCCTTTGCCACTTCGATATTGATCTCATTATCTTCTACGAGGAGGATTCGTTTGCCGGAATAATCTTTCTGTTGGAATTTCTCCAGCGCGGAAATTTCTTCCTCCTGCGTCTGTCCCAGCACGTCCTTGAGTACGCGCATCAGACGGGAGCGGAACAGCGGCTTTCCGATAAAGGCGTTCACACCGGCGGCAAGGGCATCCGATTCGATATCCGCCCAATCATAGGCGGACTGGATCACGATTAAAACATCGTCTCCCGCCAGTTCGCGGATTTCTTTTGCCGTCTCCACGCCGTCTTTGCCGGGCATCTTCCAGTCAAGAATCACGACCGCAAATTTTTCACCGCTTTCTTCGGTCAGGCGTTTTATGGCGGCGTCGCCGTCAAGCACATACTCGGCTTTCATACCGAGGCTGCGGAGCATATCGCAGGTGCTCTCACACGCAGTCTCCTCATCGTCCACGACGAGGACTGACAATCCGCTAAAGGCTGCCAGATCGGACTCTGTGGTATCGTCCAGTTTCAGATATACGGTCACCTTGAATTTGGAACCTTTTCCCGGTTCGCTCTCCACTTCAATGTCGCCGTTCATCATGCGGGCAATATTGACGGCAATGGACATACCGAGACCTGTTCCTTCGATCTTATCGATGCGGGAATCCGCCGCGCGGGAGAAGGGCTCAAATATTTTATCGATATATTCCTTTTCCATGCCGATGCCGGTATCTTCAAAGATAAACTCGTAGCAGCCAAAACCTGAGATACGGGAGGGCTTTTCTTCGATCTGAATGCTGATCTTTCCGCCGGTAGGGGTAAATTTCACGGCATTTCCCATGATGTTCATAAAAATCTGCTGCAAGTGCTGCTCGTCTCCGAGCACATTCTCATGCGCAAGTTGAACAACGCCCGCATCCAATGCAAGACCCTTTTCCGCCATCTGAGATCGAAATACCGTCAGCAGGCTTTCGATCGTGTCGGACAGATTAAAGGCTGTTTCCGTCAGGCTGACTTTGCCGCTTTCGATACGGCTCATATCCAGCACTTCATTGATCAGACCGAGGAGATGCTTGCCTGACACCGTGATTTTAGAAAGGGCGTCGAGCACGCGTTCTTTATCATCAATGTGCATGGTGGCAACGGACGTCATGCCGAGGATTGCATTCATGGGCGTGCGGATGTCATGGGACATACGGGAGAGGAAATCGCTCTTGGCATGATTTGCCGCTTCCGCGCGTTCCACCGCCTGCGCGAGCATTTCGCGCTGTTCTTCCTCGCGGTGTATCACATCGTCAATGCTGCGGATCGCCATCGTGACGGTCGATACTTTCCCGTCCTTTGCTTCCGCGGTGGTGACGGCAATGGAACACCACTCATAGCTTTCTCCGTCCAGCCGCTTTCTTTTAAACTGCAGCTCGATATGGTCTCTCTTTGACAATCTTTCCTGAATGCGGGAGACATCCAGAAAATCTCTGACCAGATCAAAATGTTCCTCAGCAACGATCCCGTACTCAAACCACTTATTCACTTCCTCGTCATAAGGGGTCTTCGTCGGCTTGCCTTTGAGATCGGGATATACCGTATTGCAGATATTATGCTCTAAGTCGATGTAGTAGATCGCGCGGCAGGCGCGCACGGTACTGTCCATGGCGTTTCGGTAGATGCGGGTCTCCGTCGCCATGCGGTCATTTTCGTCTAACAGCGCCTGGTTCGCCTTTTGATTCCTGTATTCCAGGAACAGTTGGAATAAGAACACGATCACGCCGAGCAGGATGAGCACGACGCAGATATTGGTAAAGGTGTCTGCGCCGGAGAGAATGCCGTCCCTCGGGATTGTCAAAATTCCTGTCCAGCCGTTGTCCAGATGATAAAAATAGATGTTGCGGACAATGCCGTCAGAGGGCGTCACGTTTTCCAGCACGTGTTTTTCCATGTTGCAGTCCGCGTCTTCTATGTAACTGTTCACCAGCGCCTGAAATTCTTCCCGCTGATAATCCCAGCAGGAATTATAGTAGAGCAGCGTTTTCGCTCCATCCACCAGATAGAAAGAAGAATCCGCCGGCAGCACCAGATTCTCATTTTCCAGATTAAAGCAGTCGGGGGTGATATCAATGGCAAGAAAGCTTCCGGTTTCGGGGATCACTTTACACATGGTGACGACCGGCACACCGGTCGTTTCATCCATAATGGCAGGGGAGATGCTGATCCTGCCTTCGGCAGCAAGCGCGTGTTTATAGAATTCCTGCTCCGTCAGATTGTCATCCGTCAATGCTTCTATCTGCGGATCATTGGAAATGATCTCCGTGGCATGAAATGCCTTTCCGTAGATGCGGATATTGCCGCTGCCGTACATTTTCGTCAGACCATCCATAAAAGGATAGAGACCTTCCCGCAGCTCCTCTATGCTTACACCTGATTTTTCACGTTCTTCGACATAGCCTACACTGAGCGTCAGGATGGATTCGCAGCTGCGCATGGTGCTCTCCTCCGACGAGGTATAGTTTTCTACCAGTGTCAACCCCATCTGATTGGTGTTGGCCCAGAGTGTGCGGCGCAAAATCACGGTACATAGCACGATCACGAGGATGAACGCACACAGTACGACAATATTATTTCGCATTCTTTTGATCAGTTGTATCTTTCTGCTATTTCTCATGGTATTGACGTTTTCTCCACAGTGTTCTTGTTTCTCACACTCATTCTACCTACTGTAAACAGGAAAGTCAATATTTTACCACTTGTATATTCGCAGCTTTTATATTAGAATAGATAGGTAAGATTGATATCGTTATCAATTATTTTTATCACATAAGGAGGGTATAGTCATGGCATATGTAATCAGCGACGCTTGTGTAGCTTGTGGCGCATGTGAGGGGCAGTGTCCTGTGGGCGCGATCAGCATGGGCGACGGCAAATTCGAGATTGATCCCGATAAGTGCATCGACTGCGGTTCCTGCGCAGGTGCATGCCCGACAGGTTCTATCTCTCAGGGTTAATTTTTTTACGAACGTTTTGGAAAGGACCGTTCTCCTATTTCTGGGGAAGCGGTTCTTTCTTTTTGCCGATTCCAAAACGTTCCTTGGGCTGATGCCGTTTCCGGATCATCTCGTCAATCTTTCTGTAATGTTCTTCCTCCTGTTTCCAATGCGCTTCATCGCGCTCCTCCTGCTGTCTGAACTGGTAGTCCAGCTCCTTTAAGATACTCTCCTTGATTTCCGTGCACATCTCTTTGTTGGCGTTTTTCACCGCATCCGTCACCAGATGCTGCAGTAAATACTGCAGACGCGCCGCTTTTTTCGACTTATCATCGTCCGCGTCGGCGCTCGCCTCGTACTCCTGTAATTCCTCTCGGGGAAGCTCCATCACCGTCTCTTTGCCCTTCGTCATTGTAACCATATACTTTTTCGCTTTCTTCATCACCATATCCTCCACTTTTTCTATCATCTCATGATTCGCAATTCCGGATTTGTCATCCTCTGTCATTTCCGTATTTTGTGACAGCTGTATTGTTTCGGCATTCATTCCCTGCATTCTTTCTGATAGCGCTGCTTTCCCGGAGTCAGCCAACGGGAAAGCGTGATCTCCGTGCAGCACCATCCGTATCGCTTTCAGCTGCAGCCCCTGTTCCTTCAAATGCTTGATCTGCCGAAAACGTTCAATGTCTTCTTTGGTGTAGCTTCGATGCCCCATCTCATTGCGCCTGATGGACAGTGAGAGCTCGTCCTCCCAGTAGCGGAGCACATGCGGTTCTACCTGTACCAGTTTTGAAACCTCTGAGATGTAGTAAATGCTGTCGTTCATGTATGCTCCTCCCTTTCTTTTAACGACAAAAGAGACTCCCCTGTATGGGGCGCCTCTTTTGTATTTTAGAACTTTTATTTCTTTATTAGAATTTTAATTTTTCATTGATCTTGGCAATCTGCTTTTCAGCCTTTTTGATTACCTTCTCATTATTTGCTTCCTTAGCCAGATCCAAAACTTCCTGCCAGTCTTCCAACTCGTCTAACAGCATTCCTTTGTACTGCTCGTTTGTCATTCCCATATGCTCACCTCCTTTTTAGATATGCAGGCACCGGCTGAACTATTTCGCTAAATTTGCAAACTTTGTATAATCAGGCAGCCATACCAGTTCCACGGTTCCGATGGGACCGTTTCTCTGCTTGGCAATGATGATCTCGGCGATGCCTTTCTTTTCGGTATCCTTATTGTAATAATCGTCGCGGTAGATAAACATCACCACGTCGGCATCCTGCTCGATGGCACCGGACTCACGCAGATCCGAAAGCATCGGTCTGTGGTCAGGGCGCTGTTCTACCGCACGGGAAAGCTGTGAGAGTGCAACCACAGGCACCCGCAGCTCTCTGGCAAGCGCCTTTAAGGAACGGGAAATATCGGAAATTTCCTGCTGTCTGGAATCGGTGGAACGACCGCTTCCAGACATGAGCTGTAAATAGTCGATAATGACCATTTCCAGATTGTGTTCTAACTTATATTTTCGGCATTTGGAGCGAAGCTCCGAAATGCTGATACCGGGCGTATCGTCTATGATGAGATTCGATTTACCGATCTCAGCAGCGCTTTCGATCAGCTTTTCCCATTCCGCATCCGAAAGGTTTCCCGTCCGCAGATGCTGGGAATCCACCTTTGCCTCCATGGCAAAAAGGCGGTTCACGAGCTGCTCTTTAGACATCTCCAAACTGAAAATGGCAACGGTCTTATGCTGCTTAAAGGCCACATATTCGGCTACATTCAGGACAAAGGCTGTCTTTCCCATGGAAGGTCTCGCCGCAATCAGGATGAGATCGGAAGGCTGTAAGCCCGCCGTTCTGTAATCTAAGTCAAGAAAACCTGTGGCAACGCCCGTGACGTTTCCCTTGTTATGGGAGGCACGCTCAATGTTATCCATCACGTTCATCACGATCTGCCGGATGGGAACGAACTCACCGCCGCCGCGCCGCTGGATCAGATCAAAGATACGCTTCTCCGTATCCTCGAGGATGGTCTCCAGACTTTCCTTACCAACATAACAGTCGCCCGCGATCTCCTCATTCAGGCGGATCAGCCGTCTGAGCACCGCCTTGTCGGCAACGATACCCGCATAGTATTTTACATTGGCGGAAGTCGGCACTGCCGTGATCAAATCCCTGATAAACTCAGGGCTGGCGACTTCGGGGGGCACATCCTTTTCTTTCAGGCGATCCTGCAGAGTCACCGGATCGACAGGCTTTCCCTCATCGTTTAACTCTCGCATGGAGTCAAAGAGGACGCCGTACTGCTTATTGTAAAAATCCTCCGCAGTCACGATCTCCGATGCCGCTACAATCGCTTCCGCATCCATGATCATGGCGCCGACGACAGACTGTTCCGCTTCCATGCTGTGCGGTAATATTCTTTTTAATAACGCTTCCTCTGCCGCCAAATCGCAACCTGCCCTTCCATCCGCCTATCTGCTTATTCCTCGATTACTTTTACCTTTAACTTTCCCGTCACCTTCGGGTGAAGCTTTATACTCACCTCGTATGCGCCAAGCGCTTTTAAGGGTTCGGGGAGCTGGATCTTTTTCTTATCCAGTTCCAGACCGCACTGATCTTTTGCTGCCTGCGCGATCTCCTTGGAGGAGACGGAGCCGAAAGCCCTGCCGCCCTCGCCGGACTTGATCTTTACAGACACTTCTTTCGTTTCAAGAAGTTTCGCCAAATCCTGTGCCGCGGCAAGCTGCTGCGCCGCCACCTTATCGGCATTGGCTTTCTGGAGTTTCAGATCGTTTTTATGCTGCGCATTCGCCTCCACGCCCAGCTTCTTCGGCAGCACATAGTTGCGTGCATACCCGTCGCTGACTTTCACGATATCGCCCTTTTTGCCGAGCGATTTTACATCTTCCAACAAAATAATTTCCATGTTATTGCAGTTCTCCTTCCTCGATCATCGCATCCAGCGTTCTCTTGATGCTCTCGATTCCTTCTTCGATCGTACCGTTTTCCAGCTGTGCTCCGGCAACGTTCAAATGACCGCCGCCGCCCATTCTCTCCATGATGACCTGCACGTTTACTTCGTCGATAGACCGTGCGCTGATATATATAATACCGTTATATCTCGTAAGGATGAAGCTTGCGCGGATCCCTTTGATATTAAGGAGCTCGTTTGCCGCCTGTGCACCGACGACGGTGGGGCTTGCCACATCCTCGCCCGTACAGATGGATATCGCGTAATACTGACGGTAGATTTCCGCCTGGCTGACGGCGTCCGCCTTTGCCTTATATTCCGCCGCATCATCCCGAAACAGCTTCCTGACGCGGGTCACATCCGCGCCGTTCCTGCGCAGGTAGGCTGCCGCCTCGAAGGTCCTGACGCCCGTCTTGGTCATAAAATTATTGGTGTCGATCATAATGCCCGAGTACATACAGTCGGCTTCTTCGGGACGCAGCCGCAGATCGTCGCTGATATACTGTAAGATCTCCGAAACCATCTCGCAGGCGGAGGAAGCGTATGCCTCGATGTAGGAGAGGGTCGCATTCTCGATGATCTCCGTGCCCTGCCTGTGGTGGTCTAAGACCACGATGGATTTACAGCGCTTCAAGAGTTCGGGGCATTCGGTGATGCTGGGCTTATTCACATCGACTACCACCAGCACAGCATTATTCCCCACGGTCTCAAGGGCGAACTGACTGCCTACGATCATATCCTCCGCGTATTCTTCTTTATCGCGGAACATTTCCACCATGGGCTGCATGGAGCTGGTCACATCATTTAATACAATATGCGCTTTCTTATTCAGCGCCTGCGCGATCCGGTAGATACCGATGGATGCGCCGAAACTGTCCACGTCGCCCATGCGGTGTCCCATCACATAGACCTCGTCTTTTACCGAGATGATCTCTCGCAGGGCGTGTGCCTTTACCCTCGCTTTGACACGGGTGCTCTTTTCCACCTGCTGGCTCTTGCCTCCGTAGTAGATCACATTCTCGGGCACCTTTACCACAGCCTGATCGCCGCCGCGCCCTAAGGCGATATCGATGGCGTTTCTCGCAAACTCGTAATTCTGCGCGTAGGATAACCCGTTTAAGCCCATGCCGATACTGATGGTGACTGCCATCTCATTACCGATATTGACGGTCTTAACATCCTCCAGCAGATCGAAACGACTCTCCTGCAGATGGGTCGCCGCTTCCTTGCGCATGATGACCAGATACTTGTCTTTTTCCAGTTTTTTACAGATGCCGTCCAAGGCGGCAATGTATTTATTTACCTTTCGATCGATGAGGGCGATCAGGAGAGAACGTCTGACTTCTTCTACACTCTCAAGCGCCTCCTCGTAGTTATCCAAATAAATGAGCGCCACGGCAAGGGATTGGTCGTCCACCTCTTTCAAGGCAATCTGCAGCGCGGTCTCGTCAAACAAATAGAGGGCGATCAGGTAGCCGTCGTAACCCTGCGCCTCGATGATATCACTGTTTTCCGCCATTTCCTTGAGCGATATCTTTTTCAGCTTTGCGAGATAATTTCCGTTTTCGTATTCCACGCGGCACTCCACTTCGTCGCCGACGTCCTCCTGTCCGGGCAGCCTGTCCTTGGTAATGGAGGAAAAAAGAGCCGTCACCGACTTGTGAAATCCCTTTTCCTGATGGGTCAGTTTTTCAAACGCAATGTTCGTCCAGATAATCTTACCCGTATCGTCAAGCAGGGCATGAGGCAGTTCCAGATCGCGCAGAAGGCGTCTCTGTATCTGCCCGTACTGCGTCGCGAAACTGATCAGCTCATTGATAATGATGGGCTTGTTGTAGAGCATCATCGCCAGCACGATCGCGATATAGAAAAGCAGATATGCCGTGATCACGAGCCCCGCCCGATAGTCCAGCATATAGACCAAAATATCTACGACCGCGAGCAAAAATCCCAGATATAAGGAGGATTGCAGATACGACTTCATCCTCCCTTTTAGCTTAACCGTATTTTTCATAGGATTCCTCAACCGATCCGAAGTATTTCGGAACGATTTCTTTCATATAAATAAAAACAAATATAAAATATGATATCCAATTCAGTATAGCATTTTTTGGAAAAGACTGCTACACCAATATATTGAGGTTTTTCGCACAAATACGACAGGATATGGTGTGTACATCAAAAGAACCGGGTGCCGAAGCACCCGATTCCCGATATTACTTTTTTAATCCTGCACGTAAGGCATGATTGCCAGATGTCTCGCCCTCTTGATCGCAACGGTGAGCGCTCTCTGGTGCTTCGCGCAGTTTCCGGTAATCCTTCTGGGAAGAATCTTACCGCGCTCGGAAATGTATCTGCGAAGCTTGTTACTGTCTTTGTAGTCGATTACGTTATCTTTGCCGCAGAACACGCAAACCTTTTTCCTTCTGCGCATCCCGCCCTTTTTCTTAGGGAAATCCGGCTTATCAGATTTATTGAATGCCATGATCTTACCTCCATTCTAAACTCAGGTTAGTTGAACGGCAGTTCTTCGTCGATCCCGTCAGGAATATTCATAAAGCCGTCCCCTGCAGCCGCCGGTGCGGACTCTGTTCTGGGTGCAGGCGCATATCCGCCATCCCCTGCGGAAGCATTCTTGCTCTCCGCAAATTCCTGATCCTCCACGACTACGTCCGTGGTATATACCTTGACGCCGTCTTTATTTGTGTAGCTTCCTGTCTGGATACGACCTGTGATCGCGATCTTCGTGCCTTTGTGGAGATACTTTTCGGCAAATTCGCCCGATCTCCCAAAAGCGACGCAGTTGATAAAATCTGCCGTCTGGTCATCGTTATTACGCGTAAATCTGCGGTCTACCGCCAGCGTATATCTGGCAACCGCCGTCGCGTTTTCCCCCTGAGAATATCTCACCTCGGGGTCTCTTGTCAATCGTCCCATCAAAATAACTTTATTCATTCGAATACCTCTTTCTTATTTCTCGTCTTGTCTGACGCACAGGTATCGGATGACGTTGTCCATGATGCGCATACGGCTCTCGATCTCGCCGGGAGCAGTGCTCTCCGCCTCGAAGCGGATGAAGTAATAAAAAGCCTCTTTCATCTTCTGGATCTCGTAAGCGAGTCTTTTCTTACCCCAGTCGTCCACTTCCGTGATCTTTCCGCCGAACCGCTCCACCAGAGCTTTTACTTTCTCCACAACAGCGGCGCGCTCGTCATCTTCGATCTTAGCGGTGACAACAACGGCTAACTCATACTTGTTCATGCTTTCTACCTCCTTTTGGTCTCTGGCCCCTTTCCGATAAAAGGAGCAAGGATGTATGGCGTAATGCCAATCACTAATATATCACGGGTATTTATAATAGCACAGAGTTTTGAATAGTGCAAGAAAATTTTTGCACGAGATATGATATCATCTTTTAGAAAGGGAAATAGACTTTATATCCCTCCTGTGATATACTGGTAGCAGGGGTTACGCAGAGAGGGAGGTCTTTCTAAATGAAAAAAATCGGCTTTAAGGTAGCGGCGGCAATTATGGTACTTGCCCTAATCTCCATCATATCACTGGGATTTCTGGCAAACAGCATGACGACGGTCACTACAAGCAGCCAGAATACGATGAATAACGAGGTGGAAAAGATCAATCTGATCCATGGGATCTACGAGGATTACCTTGATATCAGCATGAATGTTTATGCGCATGTAAACGCGAAACTGGTGCGAACGATGCTCGCGCGGTCAAAGGACGTTGAGGAACGCCGTGTGCAGATGTGGGAATCCATGAATGCCTACGAGACCATGATCACTTCCGGTGAAGTGAGAGAGATCTTCGACTCCCTGAAAAAGCGTCTGGAAAGTTTCGACACTTATGTGGATTCCATTCTGGAGGAAAGCTTAAAGGGCGATAAGGAAAAGGCAAACGCTCTGATCTCGAATAATCTGGGTATGTTGAATAACATCATTGACCGGAACATGAACAGTCTGCTCGAGTTTACCGCGGCGGATCTTGACAGCAGCAAAACATTCCTGCAGCAAAAGACGAGTGAATCCTACGTCCTGATCGTGGTAGTCATCGTGCTCCTGATCGTGACGGCTGCGCTGGTGGTGCTGATCGCGCGCCGCATCATCGTCAGACCCATTCAAAAAATCGCGCAGGTCATCAATGAAATGATCGAGAATATTCATAATAATAGAGGAAACTTAAACGAACGGGTGCCGGTTCTGACCAATGATGAGATCGCCGATCTGGCACGCGGTGTCAACCAGTTCCTGGATATTCTGCAGGATGTGATCGGCGGCGTGATCTCCTGCAGCGATGAGATGCACAGACAGCAGCTTAACGTAAATCATGTGGTGGAGGAAACGAACCAGAACGCGAACGACACCTCCGCGACGATGGAAGAATTGGCGGCGAGCATGGAAGAAATGTCCGCCACGGTCGGTTACGTCAATGAGAATACCCGCGAGGCGGAAGCTTCCGTGAGCGCGATGGTAGAGAAGGCCGTGAACGGTACGAAATTTGCACAGGAGATCAAGAGCCGCGCCGAGGAGCTGCAAAAGCTTGCACAGGACAGCCGTGCGACTGCGGATCATATGATACGGGAATTTGATGTGACGCTGAACGCTTCCATCGAGGACAGCAAACAGATCGAAAAGATCAATAACCTGACAGGCGACATTTTAAGCATCGCTTCTAAGACGAACCTTCTGGCGCTGAATGCTTCCATCGAGGCAGCCAGAGCCGGTGAAGCCGGCAAAGGCTTTGCGGTGGTCGCTGACGAGATCAGGCAGCTGGCGGACAATTCCAAACAGACGGCGAGCAACATTCAGCAGATTTCCGCAGGCGTGGTTGCCGCAGTTATGACACTGGCTGACAATGCCAAAAAATTGGTAGACTTCATCAACGAGCGTGTAATGCCCGACTATGAAATTTTGGAGCGCACGGGCGGTCAGTATCTGGACGATTCAAACACGGTAGATCAGATGATGCGCGAGATGCAGGCTTCCATGGAAAATATCGGTTCCATGATGCAGACCGTTGCGGAGTCCAACGACAATATCACAAACAATGTCCGTGAGAGCGCGCAGGGCGTCGGCGGCGTGGTGGACAACACGGCGGCGCTTGCGGATAATATGAGAGGTATCATCACAGCGCTGGATCAGGTTTCCGATGTCGTAAACCACCTGTCCGAGCAGACAGCCTGCTTTCAGGGATAGGCGTTGACTTGGACAGTTTCCGCTTCCAAATGAGATGAGCATAAGCAGATCAAGATAATCACAGGCAAGTTGTTGTGTATGCAGCTTGCCTGAAATACTCAAATGATGAGCTTACAGGCAAATATAATAGCAGTAGATTATATTATAGAAAAGAAAAACGGAGGTGTGGTATGAGCGAAAAACGAAACTACAAATTTTGGTTTTGCACCGGCTCGCAGGACTTGTATGGGGACGAGTGTCTGCGGAAGGTGGCGGAGCATTCCGCTAAGATGGTGGAGGGCCTAAACGCATCGGGCAACCTTCCCTTTGAGGTGGTATTAAAACCCACGCTCTTGGGGCAGGCATCCATCCGCAAGACCTTCAACGACGCAAACAACGATCCGGAGTGCGCGGGTGTGATCACCTGGATGCACACTTTCTCACCGGCGAAAATGTGGATCCTGGGCTTAAAGGAATTTCGCAAGCCCCTCTGCCATCTGCATACGCAGTTCAATGAGGAGCTTCCTTACGACACGATCGACATGGATTTTATGAATGAGAATCAGTCCGCTCACGGTGACAGAGAGTACGGGCATATCGTGAGCCGTATGGGAATCGAGAGAAAGATCATCGTGGGTCACTGGTCTTCCGAACGGGTACAGAAGCAGCTGGGAAGCTGGATGCGTACGGCAATCGGCGTGATCGAGTCCTCCCATGTGCGTGTCTGCCGTTTCGGTGACAACATGAACAATGTAGCCGTGACCGAGGGCGACAAGGTCGAGGCACAGATCAAATTCGGCTGGGAAATTGACCACTACTGTGTCAATGACGTGGTGGAATACGTGAACGCGGTGCCCCAGGGCGACGTGAATGCGCTGGTGGAGGAATATTACAGTAAGTATAAGATCATCGACGAGGGCAGAGACCTCGATGAGTTCAGAAGACATGTGGCGGTGCAGGCGCAGCAGGAAATCGGCATTGAGAAATTCTTAGTGGAGAATGACTATCATGCGGTCGTGACGCATTTCGGAATGCTGGGCGGCTTAAAACAGCTTCCCGGTCTGGCGATCCAGAGACTGATGGAAAAGGGCTACGGTTTCGGCGCGGAAGGCGACTGGAAAGTAGCAGCCATGGTACGCATCATGAAACTGATGACGGCAGGCATCAAAGACGCAAAGGGCACTTCCATGATGGAGGACTACACCTACAATCTCGTGCCCGGCAAGGAAGGCATTTTACAGGCGCATATGCTGGAGGTCTGCCCTTCCGTTGCGGACGGCGAGATCGGCATCAAGGTCTGCCCGCTGTCCATGGGGAACAGAGAAGATCCCGCGCGTCTGGTATTTACCTCAAAGGAAGGTCCTGCGGTAGCTTGTTCGTTAGTCGATCTGGGTACGCGTTTCCGCCTGCTCATCAATGCGGTGGACTGTAAGAAAGTAGAAAAGCCCATGCCGAAGCTTCCTGTCGGTACGGCATTCTGGACGCCGCAGCCGAATCTGGAGATCGGCGCCACAGCCTGGATCCTGGCAGGCGGTGCACATCACACGGCGTTTTCCTACGATCTGACCGTGGAGCAGATGGCTGACTGGGCGGATGCAATGGGCATCGAGAGCGTCATCATTGATAAAGATACCAATATCCGCGATTTCAAAAATATGCTGCGTTGGAATCAGGCAGCGTTTCACTAACTATATAAGGAGGTTATGAATCAACATGGGAGCAAAAGAATGTATTGCAAGCGGTAAGGCGGTGCTGGGCATCGAGTTTGGCTCGACCCGCATCAAGGCGGTCCTGGTGGACGAGAACAACAAGCCCATCGCGTCGGGAGCGCACGATTGGGAGAACAGACTGGAGAACGGTATCTGGACCTACAGTTTGGACGACATTTGGACAGGTCTGCAGGACTGCTACAAAAAGCTGACCGAAGACGTACAGACACAGTACGGGGAGAAGCTGACAACGTTGGGAGCAATCGGTTTTTCAGCCATGATGCACGGCTATATGGCATTCAATGAAAAGGACGAGCTGATGGTGCCCTTCCGCACCTGGAGAAACACCATCACCGAAGAAGCGGCTGCCAAGCTGACAAAGCTTTTCAACTACAACATTCCTCAGAGATGGACGATCGCGCATCTCTATCAGGCGATCTTAAACGGGGAGGAACACGTTCCCAATCTGAAATTTGTGATTACGCTGGCGGGTTATATCCAGTGGAAATTGACGGGCGAAAAAGTAGTCGGCGTCGGCGAGGCGTCGGGTATGTTCCCCATCGACATCGCTACGGGACAGTTTGACGAAAAGATGATCGGCCAGTTTGATCAGGCAGTCGCGGGGAAAGGATTCTCCTGGAAACTGAAAGATGTGTTCCCGGCGGTAAAGACGGCAGGCGAGGAAGCCGGAAAGCTGACGGCAGAAGGCGCAAAGCTCTTAGATCCCACGGGAACCTTACAGGCAGGCATTCCTCTCTGCCCTCCCGAGGGAGATGCGGGCACCGGCATGGTGGCGACCAACAGCGTGGCAAAGCGCACGGGCAATGTCTCCGCGGGCACCAGCATTTTCGGCATGATCGTACTGGAAAAAGAACTCTCCAAAGTGCATGAGATCATCGATCTGGTGACGACGCCGGACGGCAGTCTGGTAGCGATGGTACACTGCAACAACTGCACTTCGGACTTAAATGCGTGGGTGAATCTATTCGCGGAATATTCTGAGCTGATGGGCATGAAGGTGGATAAAAACGACATTTACGGGAACCTTTACCGCAACGCCTTAAACGGCGATGACGACTGCGGCGGACTGCTTGCGTACAACTATTTCTCGGGCGAGTCCGTGACGGGCTTTAACGAGGGCAGACCGTTGTTTGTACGTACGCCCGACGCGAAATTCAATCTGGCGAACTTTATGCGCGTGCATCTCTTTACCTCCCTCGGCGCACTCAAGACAGGCTTTGATGTGCTCTTTAAGGAGGAAAAGGTCGAGGTGGATGAGATTCTCGGGCACGGCGGTCTCTTTAAGACAAAGGGTGTCGGTCAGGGCATTTTGGCAGCAGCGATGAACGCACCCGTGAGCGTGATGGAGACGGCGGGTGAAGGCGGCGCCTGGGGAATTGCCATTCTTGCTTCCTACATGATCCAAAAAGGAGCGGATGAAAGTCTGGCTGCTTACCTGAATGATAAGGTGTTCGCAGGTCAGAAGGGCGAGAAGATGGAACCGAAGGCAAGCGATGTCAAGGGATTTGATGCCTTTATGAAGCGCTATAGCGCAGGGCTGGCAATCGAGAGGGCTGCGGTAACATCTTTACAATAATAAGGATGCGAATTGACATTCTACCGCAGGCACGCTCTCGCTGCGTTCCGCTCGCAGCGGTACATAATATGCCAAAGAACGGCATATAAGTACCGGCGGCTCCACAGCACCTGCTTGTAGAAATGTCAATCCGCATCGCCAAAATAAATAATATGCTGTAGGAGGTAAAGGATGTTAGAGGAATTAAAAAAACGAGTATACGAAGCGAATATGCTTCTTCCCAAGTACGGATTGGTAACCTTCACCTGGGGGAATGTGAGCGAGATCGACAGAGAAAGCGGTATCTTTGCCATCAAGCCGAGTGGTGTCGAATATGAGAAACTGACGCCCGACGATATGGTGCTGGTGGACTTAAACGGTAAGAAAGTGGAAGGGAAATACAATCCTTCTTCCGATACCGCCACTCACGTGGAACTCTACAAAGCGTTTGATAAAGTAGGCGGTGTGGTACATACGCATTCTTCTTATGCGACAAGCTGGGCACAGGCAGGCAGGAGCATTCCCTGCTACGGCACCACGCACGCGGATTATTACTACGGTGAGATTCCCTGTCTGCGCTGCTTAAACGCGGAGGAGATCGAGAATGCCTACGAGGAGAATACGGGGCACTTGATCGTAAATGAATTTAAGCGTCTTGACAAAGACCCCGAGGCCGTGCCCGCCGTTCTGTGTAAAAATCACGGACCCTTCGCCTGGGGCAAGGATGGGCATGAAGCGGTACACAACGCAGTCGTGTTGGAAGAAGTAGCAAAGATGGCTTACCGCGCGGAGACGATCAATGCGAGGATCCAGTCTGCACCGCAGGAATTGCAGGATAAGCACTACTTCCGCAAGCACGGAGCGAACGCATACTATGGTCAAAAATAGACGTAACAGTTCAGCGCACGCCCATTCGCAAAACCGCGCCTACAGCGCTCTTCGCTGCTACGCAGCTGATTTTTGCTCATTAACGGGCGTTCCCTCAGAGCAGCATCTGCCCGTCAAATTCATGCAAGCATGCTTTGCCTGGCAAATGTGCTCTGGCTGAACTATAGAAATATTGTGCTCGAGCACGGTGACAAAACAAAAACTTTGTGATACACTGTGCTTAAGGCAACCTGTAAACGAAAAATGGATGGAGGATAGCTATGAACAAATTAGAGTTACAAAAAACAGCTAATGAAGTCCGCAAAGGGATCGTGACCGCGGTACACGGCGCAAAAGCGGGACATCCGGGCGGCTCTTTGTCGGCGGCAGACATTTTTACTTATCTGTATTTCGAGGAAATGAACATTGATCCGAAGGATCCGAAAAAGGCGGACAGAGACCGCTTCGTACTCTCCAAAGGGCACACCGCGCCGGGACTTTACTCGACCCTCGCAAACCGCGGCTACTTCCCGGTAGAGGATCTTCCTACCCTGCGCCATCTGGGCTCCTACCTGCAGGGACATCCTTGTATGCAGGAGACGCCGGGCGTGGATATGTCTTCCGGGTCTTTGGGACAGGGCATTTCCGCAGCGGTTGGTATGGCGCTTGCGGCTAAGATGGACAATAAAGATTACAGGGTTTACACCCTGCTCGGCGACGGCGAGATCCAGGAGGGTCAGGTATGGGAGGCTTCCATGTTTGCGGGCCACAGAAAGCTTGACAACCTGGTAGTCATCGTGGACAATAACGGCTTGCAGATCGACGGTAAGATCGACGACGTCTGTTCTCCTTACCCGATCGACAAGAAGTTCGAGGCATTCAACTTCCATGTAATCAATATCGACGGCAATGACTTTGATCAGATCGACAAAGCCTTCAAAGAGGCGAGAGCTACCAAGGGTATGCCTACCGCTATCATCTGCAAGACGGTGAAGGGCAAGGGCGTTTCCTTTATGGAGAACAACGCCGGCTGGCACGGCAAGGCTCCCAATGATGAGGAATATGCGACGGCAATGGCGGATCTTGAAAAGATCGGTAAAGAGTTAGGAGGTGCGAACTAATGGCAGATGTAAAAAAGATTGCAACGAGAGAAAGCTATGGTAACGCACTGGCTGAGTGCGGCGCGGATTTCCCGAATCTGGTGGTACTGGATGCAGACCTTGCGGGCGCAACCAAGACGGGCGTATTTTTGAAAGCGTTTCCCGACCGCCACATCGACTGCGGTATCGCGGAATGTAATATGACAGGTATCGCGGCGGGTCTTGCAACCTGCGGCAAAATTCCTTTTATCAGCTCTTTCGCCATGTTTGCGGCGGGACGTAACTTTGAACAGGTGCGTAATTCCATCGGTTATCCGCACCTGAATGTAAAGATCGGCGCGACCCACGCGGGTATCACCGTAGGCGAGGACGGCGCGACCCATCAGTGTAACGAAGACGTGGCGCTGATGCGGACGATCCCCGGCATGACCGTGATCGTACCCTCCGACGACGTGGAAGCAAAGGCGGCGGTTCGTGCGGCAATCGAGATGGAAGGTCCTGTTTATCTGCGTTTTGGACGCGCGGCGGTTCCCGTGATCAACGACAGACCCGACTACAAATTTGAAATCGGCAAGGGCGTTCTCTTAAAAGAAGGCAAGGATGTGACCATTATTGCCAGCGGCATTACCGTCTCCTCCGCATTGGACGCAGCGGAAATGCTCGCTGCGGACGGTATCAGCGCGGAAGTGATCAACATCCACACCATTAAGCCTCTGGATGAGGAATTGGTGCTGGCATCCGCGAAAAAAACCGGCAAAGTCGTGACGGCGGAGGAGCACACCGTAATCGGCGGTCTTGGCAGCGCAGTCTGCGATTGTCTGTCCGAGAAATGCCCGACTCCTGTCCTGCGCATCGGTATGCAGGACACCTTCGGCGAGTCCGGTCCCGCGAATGCGCTGGTTGAGAAGTATGGGCTTGACGGAAAGGGCATCTACGCGAAGGTAAAGGGTTTTGTAAAATGAGAAAAAACATTTTGTCCCCCTCGATTCTGGCGGCGGATTTCGCCGCCCTGGGGGATCAGATCAAAGAAGCCGATGAAGCCGGCGCTGAATATATTCACATCGATGTGATGGACGGTGTGTTCGTTCCTTCCATCTCTTTTGGGATGCCGGTGATCCGCACCATCCGCAAAACAACGAATCGGGTCTTTGATGTGCATTTGATGATCGTCGAGCCCGAGCGCTATATAAAAGAGTTTAAGGAATGCGGCGCGGACAGTATCACCTTTCATCTGGAAGCCACAGAGGATGCGGAAGCAACGATTGACTTAATAAAGAGCCTCGGCTGTAAGGTGGGAATGTCCATTAAACCGAAAACGCCTGTCGAGGCAGTCAGGAAATATCTTCCTAAGCTTGACATGCTTCTGGTGATGACGGTGGAACCGGGATTCGGCGGACAGAAGTACATACCGGAATCGACGGAGCGCATCCGTCTCGCCAGACAAATGGCGGATGAGATGGGAATAGACCTTGATATTCAGGTGGACGGCGGCATCACCGTGGATAATGTCAAAGTAGTGCTCGATGCGGGCGCCAATGTGATCGTTGCCGGTTCTGCGGTTTTTGGCGGGAATATCACGGATAACGTAAAAAAATACTTGCAACAGTTTTAAAGAAAAGGCGCGGTTTTAAACTGCGCCTTTTCCTAACAGATACAGAAAGACAATGGCAGGCATGCGTAAAATATCGTTAAAAAACTAATTTAGGAGACAATATTTTGCAGCCACACGCCCTTCTTCACCAAAACAAATCCAATCACGCATTTGATCCAGTCTCCCATCTGCACAAACGCAAAGACAGCCAGAACAGGGAGTGCCGTAAAGCGGCTCAAAACATAGGCAATCGGTACGCTGACACACCAGACAAAAGCGCTGTCAAAGAGAAACGTGATAATGGTCTTTCCTCCCGAACGCAGCGTAAAGTAGGATGCGTGGAGAAAGGCGTTCTGCGGCATGAAGACAGCCGTGATCATAATGAAACCTGCCGCCAGACTGCGCACCTCTCCGTCCGTGTTGTAGAGGAGCGGGAAAAACCGTGCCAGCACAAGCATCACCAGTGCCACCAGAGTACAGCTGAAGATGGAAAAGGCAATCATCTTATTATCCGTATCTCTCGCCTCATCCATCTTGCCGGCGCCAAGAAGCTGCCCCACGATGATAGCCACGGAATCGCCGAGCGCGATAAAGACAATGTTAAACACATTATTGATCGTGTTGGAAATGTTGAGGGCGGCAATTACACCCAGTCCCCGCACCGAATAGCACTGTGTCAACATAGCGATGCCCGCACCCCATAAGGTTTCATTTAAGAGCAGAGGCGTTCCTTTGATGAGGATCTTTTTCATAAGGTTCGCAGGCACTTTCAGGGACGTATAAAGCCCTTCCGCAAACGGATTTTCCTCCGGATGTCTGTGCGTGTGGATCAGAACGATCGCTACCTCCACGATACGCGATGCAACCGTAGCGATCGCCGCGCCCCGAACGCCGAGCGCGGGCAAACCAAGCTTTCCGTAAATCAGGATATAATTCAGGATCAGATTGACAAAGACGGCTGCAATCCCTGCCTTCATGGGCAGTACGGTCTGTCCGCATTCCCGCAGGGTACTGGAATAAACCTGCATCAGGGCAAAAGGAACGAGCCCCGGCAGCATGATGACAAGATATTGTTTTCCGTAACGCAGAGTGTCCGCCGCGCTCTCTACAGAACCGTCACCCTGCAGATAATAAGAAATCAGACTATTCCCCGCAAACAGAAACAAAAGTACCGTTACCAGTGTGATCAAAGAAACGATCCAAAGCTTGAAACGGACGGTCTGGCGGATTCCCTCCTGATTTTTCTGCCCAAAGTACTGCGCCGTAAAAATGCCTGCGCCCGATACCGCGCCAAACAGGCAGAGCTGATAAACAAAGAGCAGCTGATTGACAATCGCCACACCCGACATCTGTTCCGTACCGATCTGTCCGATCATGATATTGTCAAGCAGCCCCACAAAATTGGTAATGCCGTTCTGGATCATGATCGGAACGGCAATGAGGAGCACCATTTTGTAAAAAGCTCTGTCGCCTATGAATTTATGTTGTTTTTTTTGTAATTGCCCGCTCTGTGATTCCCGCATCTCTTTTCCCTTTTCTAATGTGTTTTTGTATAGTCCTTCCATTTTATCTTATTCGGCAGGTAAGTGCAATCTATATTTTCCGTAAGATTTACAATTTTTATATTTATGTTATAATGTCCACGAAAGCAATGAGCAGTGCGCAGCCAGAGGATAAACGAAGATGGGAGCTTGCTCACAGAAGCGTTTATCCGAATGGATGTATAGGGCGAATGCCCGTGAGCGAGGAAATCGAAGATTTTCCGAGCTTGCACTGCGAATAAGAGAGTGAAAATTAAGATTGACATGATACAATCCGGGAGATGAATCAACATGAATAAATTAGGAAGAAACGATCACTGCTGGTGCGGCAGCGGAAAAAAGTACAAAGCCTGCCATATGGCAATGGATGAAAAAATCGAAAGTTATGAACTGAAAGGCTGTATCGTGCCGAGACACGATATCATAAAAACTCCGGAACAGATTCAGGGCATCCGCGAGAGCAGTAAATTGAATATCGCCATTTTAGATGAAATCGAGAAAAAGATCCGCATCGGTATGAGCACGGAAGAAATCGACCGGATCGTACGTGAAATGACGAAGGAGATGGGTGGGATCGCCGCGCCGCTCGGCTACGACGGCTACCCGAAAAGCGTCTGCACTTCCATCAACGAAGTGGTCTGCCACGGCATTCCTGACGAGAACCGCATCTTACAGGACGGCGACATTGTGAATGTGGACGTTTCGACCATCTACAACGGCTATTTTTCCGACTCCTCGCGGATGTTCATGCTGGGCAATGTCCCTGACGAGACGAAAAAGCTCGTGCAGGTAGCAAAGGAGTGTATCGATGTCGGCTTAGAACAGGTGAAGCCCTGGAATTTTCTGGGCGATATGGCACAGGCGATCAACGATTACGCCAAACAGCACGGCTACTCCATCGTGCGGGAGATCGGCGGTCACGGCATCGGTCTGGAATTTCACGAGGAACCCTTTGTCAGCTATGTGACCAGAAAAGGCACGGAAATGCTGATGGTGCCGGGTATGGTCTTTACCATCGAACCTATGGTCAATATGGGAAAGGCGGATATCTATATTGACGATCAGGACGGGTGGACAGTCTATACCGACGATGGGCTGCCCTCCGCGCAGTGGGAAGTCACGCTTGCCGTGACAGAGGATGGCTATGAAATTTTAACCTATTAAATAAAGCAGCCGCCTAATTTAGTGGAATAGAAATGACATCAAACATAAATTTTATGATAAACGTAATTTCATTTGTAACATACAAAGGCAGAGTACATCGAGAATCCGGGTGTCCTCTGCCGTTTTCTTTGTCAAAAAATTGTGCATCATTCCGATATTGTAAAGCAAACGATTCTCTGGTATCGTAAGCATACAATCTTTGGAACATCATAAAGTATACTTTATTCCGCGTGTCGCGCGGATCTGTGGCGGATCGCCGTACCATTCCAAATATTGAAAGGGAACCTTGATAACAGATGACAAAAAGGAAGCATTTCTAAGAGTATTCTTTCGGAAAACTCAGCAGGAAACGCTTCGGAACGGAGGAAACAATGCGTGAATTTATGACAAGAGTGTCAGATTATTTAAGCGAAAGGTGCGATGACCCGGAACGGAAAGAGGACAGACTTTCCCTTGCGGTAATCATCGGCGTGGCGGTGGTGGCAGTCGTCCTGCTCCTGCTTTTTTGGTGGGGATATACCACCCATGAAAATAAGGAAAAGGCGGCTGCCGAGAAGGCAAAGGAGCTGCAGGCACAGCAGGAAAATGCGCAGGAATTGGAGGCGGTTTCCTACGAAGAAAAAATGAAGGAATATATGTCTCAGAATGTGGAAGACGAACTGCGGCAGGAATATCTGGCAAATACGAATGAAATGGCGGAAAAAATCCGCGAATTGCAAACCGCCATGGAAAAGGTGCAAAAAGAAGTGACGGAGGTCGTCAGGGAATACCACGAAAGCACTGTTGAGACCAAAGAGCAAAAGGAAATGAAAGCGGCACTGACCACGCTCGAGCGCGAGGTCAGCACGGCGCTTGCGAATCTCAAGCAGACAGAGAGTAAACTGGCAGATCTTTCCGATGTATTACAGACGATCGACCGCGAGAAACTTCCCACGATCGACCGGCAGATCAGCGATGTCCGCACAGAGCTTGAGCGGGTGCGTACGGACGCGTCGGGTGTCAGCGCAAAGTTGGAAACATTGGAAAAAACGGATCAAAAATTATGGGAACGCTTTTCGAGTGTGGAACAGGATCTAAAAAAGACGCTCAACAAAAACCTGGGCGAAATTGATTCCCGCCTGGAGCAGGTGCAGAAAGACATTCATGCTACCGAAAAGGAACTCAACGAGTCCTTGGAAAAAATGGAAGACAAGATGAACCGCCGCGTGGAAGAAAAGCTGGCGGAACAAACAAAAACATTTTCCGAGGAGAGTCTTTCTTACCGATATGACAGGCACACCAACACCCTCTACCTGTCGCCGAATCAGAATTAGCATCATAAATACGAAAGGAGGTACGCCGGTGATAAAAAGAAACAAACAAAAAAGAATAAGGAGTTGGAAAAAATGGACGATAACTGCTGCCGTCGTTTGTATGACAGGATTCTGTACCACATTTGGGACGGCACAGGCAAAGGAGGATACGCTTGCATCCCGCGGCAGCCTGATTTATGAAGCCGGAAAAGGAAGAACAGAGCGGCTGGAGTGGTATGCGGAGGATCTGCTCCTGCTGAAAGAAAAGCTGTCTACCATTCCGGAGCATTGCTTTGATCCCGCCTGCTATACGCATGTCCACAACTGGGTATATCAAAACATCAACGAAAGCACCCACACCAAACACTGTGATGGCTGCGGCTCTGCTTTTGACAGCACCGGTGTGCATGCGGCGGTACGTGAAGAACGCTGTGTCATCTCTCACGCCGGGCAGGCATATCCGGGACGGAAATCGATTTGTGAATGCGGCCGGCAATGGATGCTGGAAACAAGTCATACGCTGTTGCATGAGCCGATAGACGCAGTGAATCACAAGATTCGATGTGCGTTGGATGGCAGTGTTTACTGCCGCGGCTACGAGTCTGTCACGGAGGAGCATTATGCTTATTATTATGTGCCCGACGAGGATGGAACACACCACGGGAAAATCTGTCTTGACTGCGACTATCGGGAGGAGGAGCCCTGCAGTTTTACCTTAGAGGAAGCGCCGATGCAGGGGGAAACGGAAGACGAAACCCCGAAGGAAGACCAAACAGTGCAGGACGAGGGCCTTCGCTGGTGCGTGTGCGGTAACTGCAGTAATGCAAAACAAGAGGATGTCGAGACAAATCCTGAGGAGGAGCCTGTGCCTGTTGTCGGAGAACCGCCTGAAATGGCGGATACCCCCGCACCTGCGGGCGAGGAGGAGCCTGCGCCGCCGAAATCACCGGAAGTGCCTGCGGATGAGGGCACAGAGCCGCCTGAGGAGTCTGAGCCCCCGGAACCGCCTGCAGATGAAGTGCCAAAATCATCCGGGGAAACGGCAGCGTCGAACATATCCACAGGCGAAAAACAAACATAAAATAGGAGGAATCATAGATGAAAAAACGGAGTTTGAAAAAAATAAAGATACCGAAAAGAACGATTGCCATGTTATCGGCAGTGCTGCTCCTGTCGGGGAGCATCTGCATGGTGGCAGCGGCGGCGGAAAATACCACTGCTGCCCAGATCGAGCTACAGTCCCGCGGTGCGATTCACTATCAGGATGGAAATGAAACAGTAATCATTGACTCGACAGATCTTTACAAGCTGGCGGAAGCGATGGATCAGTTTAAGGTGAGCGTGGCAGAGCAGCTTGGCGAACAACGTACCTATCTGTCAAAGAATCCGAGCGGCGTACCCCTCACGGAGACCGGCGGCATCTATGTGACGCACTTAAAACCAACGTTATCCGAAAAGGTAGACCCTGCCACGCTCCCCTTTCATGCGCTTATGGAGGGCATGGCGGCAAGCCAGACGATTCCCACGGACCCTGCAGCCTATAAAATGGCATCGGGAACCAAACTCTATCAGGGAAAAGACGGTAAGCTGCAAATCGGTCAGCCGCAGGACAAAGATGCAAAGGAAGTCTATATTCATGCCGCCACCGCACAGGAGCTCTCCGCTGGTGCCGCCGCCTGGGTTGACGGGGAACTGATCCTTGGTACGGGCGATGACAACAAAACCTATCATGGAACGGGATCATCCGGTGCGGCGTCCGGAAATGACAGCGTTTCGGTACCTGTTTTTGCGGACTTTAATAAGGTTGGCGGATATTATTCCGGCTTCAGCGGAGAGATTCCCTATAGCTTTACGCCCGGGAAATCCGTGCTGCTTTTGTTTGACGGTCCGCTCGATGCGACCTTTGACGGAGCGAATCTGCCCGATTCGGCAGTGGACGGGCGCTGGTTTTCCCTGTTTTATTGGAAGAATAATCAGCACAGCAAAATCAAGGTGTCCGTGGAAAAATCGTCCGCCGGAAATAACGATACGCTCCTGTTAAAAGAATGGTAGATTTTTTGCCTGAAAACAGCTGATTTTTCCGCATAGGATTTGACAATCCCGCCCCTTTACGTTAGACTGAAAAGTTAGAAGGAAACGTGAAAGGAAGCGAATTATGAGCAAGGGAAAGTATTATATCACAACGGCAATTGCTTACACCTCCGGCACGCCCCATATCGGGAACAGCTACGAAATCGTGCTGGCGGACAGCATTGCCCGTTTTAAGAGAAAGGACGGCTATGACGTCTTTTTCCAGACGGGAACGGACGAACACGGTCAAAAAATCGAGCTGAAGGCACAGGAGACAGGCGTTACGCCGAAAGCATACGTGGACAAGGTGGCCGGGGAGATCCGCAGGATCTGCGACTCTCTGGACACCTCCTACGATAAATTCATCCGTACCACTGACGACTTCCACGAGAAGCAGGTACAGAAAATCTTTAAGCGGCTTTACGATCAGGGGGATATCTACAAAGGTGATTACGAGGGGCTTTACTGTACCCCCTGCGAATCCTTCTGGACGGAGTCCCAGCTTGTGGATGGGAAATGTCCCGACTGCGGCAGGGAGGTGAAACCCGCAAAGGAGGAAGCGTACTTCTTTAAGATGAGTAAATACGCGGACAGGCTGATCGAGCATATCAATGCGCATCCTGAGTTTATCCAGCCTGTCTCCCGTAAAAATGAGATGATGAATAATTTCCTTCTGCCGGGCTTACAGGATCTTTGCGTCTCCAGAACCTCCTTTACATGGGGGATTCCCGTAGATTTTGACGAAAAACATGTGGTTTATGTATGGCTGGACGCATTGACAAATTATATTACAGGTATCGGTTATGACGCGGCGGGAGAAAGCACACAGCAGTACCAAAAGCTCTGGCCTGCGGATCTGCATCTGATCGGAAAGGATATCATTCGTTTCCATACCATTTACTGGCCTATTTTCCTGATGGCGCTTGGCGAGCCGCTGCCGAAGCAGATTTTTGGGCACCCGTGGCTGCTGCAGAATGGCGGTAAGATGAGTAAGTCAAAAGGGAATACGATTTACGCGGATGACCTGATCGACTTTTTCGGTGTGGACGCGGTGCGCTATTTTGTATTGCATGAAATGCCTTTTGAAAACGATGGTATGATCACCTGGGAACTGATGGTGGAACGCATCAATTCCGATCTGGCAAACGTTTTGGGTAATTTGGTAAACCGCACCATCTCCATGAGTAATAAATACTTTGGCGGTAAGGTGGAGAATAAAAACGTCGGCGTGGACGCAGGCACGGAAGATGTGGATGCCGACCTGTTTAACGTACTGACAGATACCTATAGCCGTGTGAGTAAAAAGATGAGCGAGCTGCGGGTGGCGGATGCCATCACAGAGATTTTTACGCTCTTTAAGCGCAGCAATAAATATATCGACGAGACCATGCCTTGGGCGTTGGCAAAAGACGAGACGAAAAAGGGCAGACTTGCGACCGTCCTCTATAACCTTTCCAATGCAATCATGGTAGGGGCTTCCCTGCTGGAGCCGTTTATGCCCGAGACCGCGAAGCGTATTTCGGAGCAGATGAACGCACCGCTTCTTGATTTTTCCGTGCTGGAGGAGTGTGCCGCAAAGGGCGATACCGCTATGGCATCTACGCTCTATCCGTCGGGCAATCAAGTAACGGGGACGCCGGAGATTCTTTTTGCGAGACAGGATCTTGCGGAGGTGACGGAGAAAGTGGAGAAGATGTTTGCCGAGAGACACGCGGCGGCAGATAATAACAGCGGCGATGCGGCAAGCAAAGATGGCGGCGACGCGGCAGCAGACGAGAAACCGGTAGATTTGGAAGCAAAGGCTGAGATTACCTATGACGATTTCGATAAATGTCAGTTTCAGGTGGGACTGGTACTCTCCTGCGAGGAAGTTCCGAAATCCAAAAAGCTGCTGAAATTCGAGATACAGGTTGGCTCCGCGAAAAGACAGATCCTTTCCGGCATCAAGCAGTATTACAAACCCGAGGAGCTTATCGGTAAGCGTGTAATGGTGCTCACCAATCTAAAACCCAGAGAGATCGCAGGAATGATGTCCGAGGGCATGATTTTAAGCGCGGCGGACGAGGATGGAAATTTGGCGGTGATGACCCCGGAACGGTTCATGCCGACAGGAGCGGAGATTTGCTGATGATTCAAAAAGAAGAATTTTATTTTGGCTCCCGAGACGGAGAGCATAAACTTCATGCCATAAAATGGATTCCCGAGACGGAAAAGCCGGTGTGCATTTTGCAGATCGTGCATGGCATGGTCGAGCACATCGGACGTTATGAAGCGTTTGCACTGGCAATGGCAAAGAAAGGAATCCTTGTGGTGGGTGACGACCATTTGGGACACGGTCTTTCCGTGCCCGAGGGAGAACCCATGGGATATTTCTGCAAGGAGGATGCCGCTAATGTCCTGGTGCGGGACGAGCATAGGCTGAAAAAGATGATGCAGGAACAGTATCCCGGCATTCCCTATATCATTCTCGGCCACAGCATGGGTTCCTTTATCCTGCGTAACTACCTGATTCGTTACGGAAACGGCATCGACGGCGCTATTATCATGGGCACGGGTATGCAGCCGAAACGCGTGGTGAAATTGGGCCGGCTGCAGGCTTCCCTGATATGTGCGCTCAGAGGTCCTAAATTTGTCTGCAAAGGGATGGATAAGGCACTCTTTGGCCTTTATAACAGTAAACTTACGGCAGGTCCTGAGGATTCCGGCAACTGGGTCAGCGTCAACGTGGAAAATGTAAAAGCGTTTCAGGCGGATCCCTTATGCAACTTTGTCTTTACGGCAAACGGTTTTCAGACCCTGATGCAGCTTATTTTAAATCTCCACGATAAGGAAAAACTTGCTCAAATGCCGAAGAATCTTCCTGTGCTCTTTGTGTCCGGGCAGGAGGATCCCGTGGGCGACTATGGTAAGAGCGTGGAGAAAGTTTTTCATTCCTTTGAGGAACTTGGTATGGAACACGTACAGATGAAACTTTATCCCGGAGACAGACATGAGATCTTGAATGAGGCAGACAAAGAGCAGGTTTACGGTGATATTTACCGCTTCATTTTGCAGAGGATATCTTAAATGAAAAAACTTCTGAAATTCATATGCCTCGCCGCGATCCTGTGCGTGATATATCTGGCTCTCACGACTCCGCGCGGAGAGGCGGAGCCTGCAGTGAAAGCCATTGATGCGGAGACAGAAACCAATGCCGATCCCACAGACGCAGATACCGCGCAGACAAACACCGATGATACGGAAACAGACGAAATTGCCGACCGCGTGAAAGCTGCCGGGCAGGATGCCGTCGAACGCGCGGACGAGGTGCTGGATGGAGCTGTGACGCGTGCGGATGAGGCGATAACGGATGCCGTGGGGCGGGCGGATGAGGTTTTGGGAAACGCTGTGGAGCAGGCTGACAAAGCAATCACAGATGCGGTAGAAAGCGCTGCTGAGGGTGCTAAAGAGGGGTTCTTGGAGAGCCTGAAAAAAAGTGCGGACGAATTTTGGGAGTCACTGTTTGATTGAAAATGTTAAAATAAACATAGGGCAATATATTTAAGTTTCAGCCTCGCCGCTTGACCGGATTGGCTGCTTTTACTATAATCTTTTTAGAGTAACAGATTCGGAAGGAGGAGTTGAGGCAGAATGGAGGTAATGGACACTGTGGGTATGACAGATAATCAATATAAGGATTTTATTGAAGCCATTAAAGAAGACTTGGAAGAACTGAATGAATACAAGGAAACAGGAGATGAAACACGATACAATAAAAAATATAAGAGAATTATGGAAAGGCTGGAAAAATCCTTAAAAAGATAAGATATCATGATAATTGAAAAAAGAAAAAGGTCGGCGAAAGTCGGCCTTTTGGTTTCGGATATCGCAACATGATGTGAATGTTTTCCTCACTCTTGCATATACTAGTGTTTACGAATAGAGCGCTAAAGTAAAAAATCTTTTCCATAAATATAAAAAAATAAAAAGGAGACCGCCAACTATGAAGATCGCATTTTTCAGCACGAAACCTTATGATAAAATCTGGTTTGAACCCATGGGAAAGGAGTACGGCTTTGAGCTCCGTTTCTATGAGGTGCCTTTTCATGAGGAGACCGTCTCTCTCGCGAAAGGCTTTGATGCCGTCTGCATTTTTGTGAACGACTATGTAAACGCCGCAATGATCGATCAGCTTTACGATATGCACGTGAAGGCGATCCTGCTTCGCAGCGCCGGTTTTAACCATGTGGACGTGAAAGCGGCGGAGGAAAAAATTCAGGTGCTCAGAGTGCCCAGTTACTCTCCCGAAGCAGTTGCGGAATTTGCCATGACGATGCTTCTGACCGTAAATCGCTATACCCATAAGGCGTATAACCGCACCAGAGAATTTAATATGAGCTTAAACGGTCTGATGGGAGTCGATCTCTACAGAAAGACAGTCGGCGTTGTGGGAACCGGTAAAATCGGGCAGGCGATGATCCGCATCTGTAACGGCTTTGGCATGGATGTCCTGGCATACGATCCTTACCCGAACCAATCCCTCGAGGCAGAGTATGTATCCGTGGAGGAGCTGATGGCAAAGTCTGACGTGATCTCCCTGCACTGCCCGCTGACTTCCGAAACAAAGCATCTCATCAATGCGGAGACCATCCGAAAAATGCGGGATGGCGTGTATCTGGTAAACACTTCCAGAGGCGGGCTGATTGACACAGACGCTTTGATCGACGGTTTGGTTGCCGGGAAGTTCGGCGGCGTCGGATTGGATGTTTATGAGGAGGAAGAAGGTATTTTTTATGAGGATAAGTCCAACGAAATCATGCGGGATGAAAATCTGGCGAGACTGATGACTTTTCCGAATGTACTGATTACCTCTCATATGGGTTTCTTTACCAAGGAGGCAATGCAGGCGATCGCAAAGGTGACGCTGGAAAACGCCTACGCGCTGGAAAATGGGCTGCCGCTTGTCAATAAGGTCGGGAGTGAGGCGGCGAAGTAACCGTCTTTTACATCCGAAATAAATATGGAGATTTGGTGATTTTACAATAATATCTATGAAATCATAAGGTATTATGTTATAATACACCTAAAATCACATTTATGATGATTATGATTGGGGGAAGTCAGAGTGCTTATCCAAAAATCAGCTATTACTGTAAAATATAAACGAATTGATGGAATTAAAAGAATCTATTATAATAATGAGAAAATCTTTAAAAATTATTTTAATGAAGCGACTGTTTTACCCGTTCCGGACGATGCACCTACAGAAATTCCCAGAATTATCATTAAAACACTGCATGATCACGCACAATTAAATATTTCTCCTGAAGCGACGACATTTGAAGTTTTTTATGATGAGGGATTTGAACGTGATTGGACTAAATGTTCCCAATATATCGAAGCACGCATGGAAAGTGTGTTTGCTTTTTTAAATTTGTTAACGGATAATAATTACGAATATATTGGTGTCGTTTCCTATATTTTATTTGATGAGATTGAAAAAGACGGAACAGCTATATTGGCAGAAAGACTTTTAAAGTCCGAAAAAATCAAGCATATTTATGACATAAATATTCGATACACTTTTACAGAAAAAGAAAATATTTTTGTAAATATTACATTACAAAATGCCAGATTATATAAATCGGATATTTCAACGGATATTGCCGGTGAATTGAATAAGGATAATCTGCTCGCAGAGTCCATTGGTGCAATCGTTGACATTAATGATCGATATGGTTTTAATGATGATGTCAACTATCAATCCAGTGCTAAGAATTTAACAGTTTTGCTGCAAAATATGGATAATGTTATCAACAATAAGCTCACTGATTTGATTAAAAAAGGAGAATATTGATGCTTGCACAAAGGAAACGATATCAAAATTTAACTGAGACATTTCTTGTACTGGGAATCACAGCAATATCGACAATGCCATTTAGCATTACTCCTGCCGTCAATTCGATTTCAGATTTGATATCAGAGACATATAAAACGTCTGAAGTGCGGCAATATAACCAAAGTACCGATACCTTTTCAGGTGATGATTTTATTTTTTCTATTCGTCAGACACACGAAACACAATTGGATAAAACAGTCAAAGAGTTATTTGGGGAAATGAGAGCGGCAACCAAAGAAGAATCAGAAAGTATAAAGAACTATATCCAAACCATTGCAAAAGACACAGGAGTGAATTTTTTTAACATATGCTGACTGAATTTATAGATTTTGTAGATAGTATTTTACCATCCGTTTCACCTGATTTCAGAGATAACGCCAAGAATGCAATATTGCAGTTTGAAAAGAAAGGCAAAAAGCTAAATTATCTCATGCCACACCCGTTGGAAAGATTATCTCAGGGTGATATCATATCTCGAATTCCTTTTAGCTATTTTGATGAGAATGGTTCTCAAAAAATTTTTTCTGCAGATGCGTTCGTTTTATCCACTTCATGCCATATTGATCAAAAAGATAAAATCATTTTGGCGCCAATATTGCCACTGAATGAATTTAAAGGTAATGAATATGATTTAAAAAACAATCTGATTTTTGATTATATGTATTTTCCTGATTTAATCATGGCAGATAAATTTATTGATTTTGAGTTTCTGAACACTTATAACAAAAATTTGATCGAGCAAGGAATTGCAGACAAAAAAATTCATAGGATAGCACCTTTGAATCAGATGGGATATTATTTTTTCGTTGTTAAATTGACTGTTTATTTTATGAGAAAAGAAGATGACGAAACCCTCCGTGAAAGAGATGTATCGTTTTTCACCTCGCAACAATAATTTTTTAAAAAACGAAATACCGTTTTGTTAAATTTATCTTGACAGACATTTTATCTGCATCTATACTGAAACCAACGAGTAAACAGGACGAGACCTTTCATGGGTTTCAGCGTCATAAGACGCGTCCGTGCAATCGCACAACAGGCAGTTTCTGCCGCTTACTCACATTTGTAACGGAAAACGAAATGCGGCGGAGGCAGCCGAGATGAGATAACGCAGACATACCTCCTGCCGCAGCACAAAAGCAGCCGACAAAGAGCGTGCGGAATGGAGGATGATTGAAAAATCACGCTGATGCGCTGATTTTTCAATCGCGAGTTTGTGGTTCACAAACTCGAAATCGCAGCCGAGAATTGGATATTCTCGGCGCGTGCCTTCGCTAAAACGCTCCGGCATGGAGGAAGCTATGGAAGTCAGAAGACCGGAAGAATGGGAACGAGAGGAAGGATTTACTATGCTTAAGGGCGGAAAAGGTTATACGATCGCGGATATCGAGGCGCTCCCCGAAGGAGAACGGGCGGAGCTGATCGATGGGGAGTTATTTTGGATGGAGGCACCGACATGGACGCATCAGGATATCCTTATGCAGCTTTCTTTTGAAATCAGTCTATATATCAGGGGGAAAAAGGGGAAATGCCGTGTACTACCAGCCCCCTTCGCGGTATATATCAAGAAGGACAAGCGCAACTATGTGGAACCTGACATCTCCGTCATCTGCGACGAGGAGAAAAAGAGTGAGAAAGGCTGTCAGGGCGCCCCTGACTGGATGATAGAGATCGTTTCGCCCTCGAGCAAAAAGATGGATTACGAGCGAAAGGTAAAGCTCTACCGCGAAGCGGGCGCGCGGGAATACTGGATCGTGGATCCCGAGGCGAAGACGGTGACTGTGTATGATTTTGCACATGCCGACGGACACGATATCGATGCACATGACGGCAGACACGGCAGTGAGTGTGATACAGATGCGCGTAACGACGGAAATAGCAGTGCGCGCGATGCAGATACGCATACGGCGGCGTGCGGCTCCGCGCCCGTACAGTATGCTTTTTCAGAGCGGATTAAGGCAGGAATCTTCGAGGATCTGTGGCTGTGTTTGGCGGATCTGGATTTCAGTTGAGATGTATCATTTCGTACAAAGCCGAAAACACTTTGAAATTCTATAATAATAAGTTTTTTAATAGTGAAAATGGGAATCAGCTAAACGAAATACCGTTTTATTGAATTTATCTTGACAAACATTTTATTTGCACTTATACTAAAACAAACGAGTAAACAGGACGAAACCTTTCATTGGTTTTGGCGTCATAAGACGCATCCGTGCGATCGCACAACAGGCAGTTTCTGCCGCTTACTCACATCTATAAAATATCGTAATGAAACGATATTTTGGCATCGCGAACCTTGAACGTATGCCCGATATGGCTCATCTACACGCAGCAATGAAGCAGAGCAAACTGTTTTCTCATTGACTGTATCGAAAGGAGTTTTTATATGTCAAAAGAAAAGAAAATATGTTCCGATGTTTACTGAGGAACGCAGCTCGGATACGGTAAAACGTATAAAAATATCAGAAAATAATACTTTTTATTTTGTCTCTCTTATTGAACATAAGACAAAAGTAGATTATAATGTGAGTATGCAGCTGCTCCGCTACATGGTGTACATATGGGAAGATTATGAGAAGGAAATGGAGCGACAAAAAAGAGGGATCAGCAGGACAAAAGATTTTCGCTATCCCCCTATTCTTCCCATTGTGTATTATGAAGGCAGTGGGACATGGACGGCTCCGTGTAATATCAAAGACAGGATTTTCTTTGACGAAGCTTTTGAACCGTTTACGCCCGGATTCTTCTACAAGCTGGTGCAGTTAAATGCATACAGTGTAAAAGAACTGGTCGGAAAAAATGATGAGTTGTCTTTGTTGATGTTGATCAACCGATTACAGGACTCCGCAGAGTTTCGGGAACTTGATCTGCCTAAAGATTATTTGGAAAATTTAGCGGAACATTCCACAGATGAACTTCTTGGCATCATAGAAAAAGTAACAGCTTCCATGCTGAGGCATCTGCAGCTGCCGGAAGATGAGATCACGGAGTTTACGGAACAGGTGAAAGAGAGAAAAATGGCAGAATTATTTGAAAACTTTGTCAATACTGTGGATATGTCATCCCTGTATAAAATTGCGCTTGAGAGAAGCCGTTGGAAGGCTATGACGGAAGGGGAAGCTAAGGGCAGAGAGAAAGGTCTTGCGGAAGGGGAAGCCAAGGGCAGAGAGAAAGGTCTTGCGGAGGGGGAAGCTAAGGGCAGGGAGAAAGGTCTTGCGGAAGGGGAAGCTAAGGGCAGAGAGAAAGGTCTCGCGGAAGGGGAAGCCAAGGGCAGAGAGAAAGGTCTTGCGGAAGGGGAAGCTAAGGGCAGGGAGAAAGGTCTTACGGAAGGAGAAGCTAAGGGCAGAGAGAAAGGTCTTGCGGAAGGGGAAGCTAAGGGCGAAATAAAAGGCATGGAAAGAGTCAACCGTCTGATACAGCTTTTGATGGCTGAAAATCGTCTGGAGGATTTGCGGCGTTCTGCGGAGGACGTGTCCTACAGAGAAAGGTTATTTCAGGAATTTGGGATATAACGAAGAAAGACGGTATCCCGTTTATCAATTGTTACGATAACAATCAACACGAAGGCAGCAACAACAGTGGAAAAGACGGCTGCCGAGGTTGCAAGCGAAATCCAGACTGCTGTCACGGCCAAAGTCACGGATTCAACGATTCCAGCAATTACATGGGTTGAAGCCAATAGTGACGAAGCGAGAATCACAAATGCATCAGATATAAAAACAGCGATTGATGCTGCGGTAACAAGCAGTGGTAAACTTCCTGCTACCGGATTTACAGTAACGAAAGCGGCAGATGCGACATTTTCGATTGTCGATCCTGAGGGTACTAATGCCGGAAGTGCAACCATTACACTTACCGTTACGAAGACTGCTGATAATTCAACCGGCACTGTCACCATTACCATGACGATTCCGGCATCAGCATAATGTAATCGGCAAAATCGTATTACAGAAATATTTTCAGAAATTTGATGTGTAAAGAAGACCAGCCACCCAATACGGGTGGCTGATCTCTTTTTTTCATTAAACAGGAACACCTGTCAATAAAAATTTTTAATTATGCTGTCTTTTTAACAGTAACGGTAGCCGTCGCAGTTTTATTACCGTTTGTGGCATCTGTGTAGGTTGCTGTTACGGTAAGGCTTTCAGCTGTTTCATCTCCGGCGACTGTCAGTGTACCTGCTGAAGGATCCGCAAACTTTGTACCATCTTTTGCATTGCCGCTCACCGACCATGTTACAGTCTTAGTGGCATCTTCAGTACCATTGACTTTTACTTTTGCAGTAAAGGCTACTGTAGCCTCGCTTCCGCCAGAGATATCCGCCTCGGCTGTTGTTTTGTCTAACTCTACAGTTACGGTATCTGTAGGTGTTGTTGCTGCCTTCGCGTCGATTGTTATCGTAACAGTATCCGTGACACTGCCTTTAGAAAGCGTTACAGTTGCGGTAGCCTTAGTGGTACTGTTAGCCTGTAACACAATGCTTGTTACCTCGATACCAATTGCACTGTAGTCACTTCCGATTTTTGCTCTAATCTGCGTCACCAGAGCTGCTTTTGCAGAATCTAATTTCGCAGTATCAATCGCATCTCCAGCCGCATTTAATTCCACTTTAGTCGTCCACTCTGCAGGAGCAACAGCCTCAATGGCTTCCTTTGCTTCTGCAACAGTCTTCTCCGTCGTGGTTCCGCTGCCGCCGCCTTCGCCGCCGGGCGTATAGGTGGGTGCCTCTGCGTACACGGGCTTCTCAGCGCCTACTACGGTCACCTTTACGGGGATGCCGTAGAGCTTCATGAGATCCGCTCTGGTCGCTGCAGGTGTCGTGGGTGCTGCGGGTGTCTCGGGTGTCGTGCCTTCCGCATTGGTCTTTGCCGCTGCTGCTGCAGCTGCCGCCTTTACGGTCGCATAGTAGATGCTGTTCTTCGGAACGACCAGGAGGTTCGCATTGTACTTCTTGCCGGCCTCGAGTACGGTCTTAGCCTTTACAACGATCTGTCCGTTATCGTTCACGCCGTCGCCTTCAACGATGAGGCTGCCCTCGTCCTTCTTGCCGGGATCGACCATTGCAAGACCTACGGTCACGTATACACCGTTGATATAGATATTGACGGGTGTCGTCTCATTTGCCTTGCCGGACTTGATCTGTGTCTCTGCGGGTGTATACTTCTGGGAAGCCTTCGCTGCCTTACCTGCTGCAGGGAGCTTCGCGATCTTGATGGTGATCTTTGTGGTGCCGCTTGCGGAAGCGTTATACCAGCCCTTATCCGCCTCTGCGTAATAAGAGATATAACCTGTCAGGTTCTTCTTATCGATCTTGGTCAGATCAGGCACCCTTGCTGCCTTGGATGTATCAAAGTCAGCCGCCGTCAGTTCTGCATCCGCCTTCTCCTTGGATGCTTCCTTCACGTCATACATGAGTTTCAGGACTTCCACGCTGTTCGTGTTCAGCTTCAGGTACTGCATGCCGGTCTTCGCATCTGTGTCAATGTAGAACAGGCGCGTGAACTTGTTGGACTTACCATTCACGTTCGCGTTCTGCAGGTTGTAGAAATCAACGCCGACTGCTTCACCCTTAGCAACACTTGCCTTACCTGTCAGGGCGATCGCACCGTCAACAGGGTTAAAGGTATAGCTGGTGGTAGGCTTAAAGGTGAACTTCTTATTCTTGTTAACCTTTACGGTAAGGTTGACAGCCTGTGACTCGGGCTTGAAGCTCGAACCGGTACCCGTACCAACGGTCACCTTCAGCTTGTAGGAGTTCACATACAGGTTCGTATAGTCTACACCATAACTTGTATAATCCTTCTTAAAGGTCAGTGTGGTCTTACCATTTTCTCCTACCGTGAAGAACGCTTCCTTGCCTGCTCCCGCACCGGAGTCGATCATGCTGTTGAATTTTGCATACATATAGTAGTTCTTGTCTGTGCGTGCAGACCAGTCAACCTCGATCTTTGCAATCTTACCCTTTGCAACAGGGTCTTTTCCGTTCATCAGAGCAAGATCAAGCTTCTGCTCGGATGTCTTAGCATAGTTCCAGAGGTTGTTCGGCTTGCTCGTTACCTTAACGCTCGTCTTGTTAAGGGTCTTATCAAAGCCCTTGTTTAAGATGGTGTATTTGTAAACTTTTGCCTTCTGTCCCTTCGCCACGTTCTTGTCGGTCAGGGTGATGACGGTCTTTTCTGCGGTAGCGGTGATGTAAGCATAGCCGGTTCCCTTGGAAACGAACTTACCGCCACTCACTTTCAGATCGCAGTTCACATACCACGTTGCATAATCCGGGAAGGAAGTCGAAGTACCGTCGTTCTTCGCGCCCTGCATTACCTGCACATAATATCTGGGCGTTCCGGTTGCCTTGGACTCGATATCCTTATCGGGCTGCACCTTGTTCGGCGTATATACCGGCACATCAAAGTTTGTGTAATAACTATTTATATCTGTGGTGTCTTCCGTGGTCCAGATCTTAAGAGCCAGATCCTTGCCATCCGTTGCTGTCCAACCAAGGTCGAGCAGCAGTTTCTTGCTTGCCTTCTTGCCGTCGTTTGCGGTTACCGTAATATCCGCTTTCTGACCGCCAGCATATGTCCATAATCTACCGGTTGAAGTTACTTCCCAGACATTCTTCTTGCCGCCTTTATAGGTGAAGTTACCATATGCTTCCGGAGCAAGTCTTACCCACTTCGCCAGACTGTAGGTGGTGCCGACCGTTGCGGGTTTGCCGAGCACAAAGATCTGTGCACCGTCTGCCTCCGCTGCGCTTACGGCATTTCTGGTCTTCTTGTCAGCCTGTACAGCAAGTACCTTGTAGCCGACTAGGGTTGTGCCGTCATTTCCATACTGCGCTTTTGCGAGCACCAGATTATCCAGACTGATCGCTTCGCTGGTCACGGTGAATGTGCCGCTCAGTTGTGCTACGGTATTCTCCTTGTAATCCGCCGCTTTTGCGTAGATCATGAACTGGTTGTTATGCGTCTTGACCGGATCGATCGCAAAGTTCTTATCAACGGTCACCTTGGTGCCCTTCATGGTAATGCCTGCAGGCGCGGGCTTCAGGTCGCTTAAGGTAGAGCCTGCACCGACAACCTGATAGGTCACCTTCTTGGACTTCGGAGGCTGATTCTTTCCAGTCGAATCGTTATTAAAGAAGATATTGCTGCTTGCAACATTCAGGGTAGCCGCCTTGCCAGCCGCTTTGTAGAGCTTCGAACCAAAGTTCTGGAAAGTAATGGCCTCGATACCTCTCGCCACGGTCACGTTGATGGTCGCGCGGGTCGCATACATCGTGTGCTTTGCACCGGACATGTCGGTGTTATCCTGACCGGTCATGTCAGCGGTCGCAATTACGGTGATGGTGTGCTTGCCGACATTGTTCTTACCGGTAGCTACGCTGCCGACCACAAGGTCGCCGTTGTCGTCGATCCAAACATCCATCCTATTAGCCTTAGTCCACTCGCTAACATAAACGCCGTCAATCAGGATATCTTCCGTAATCTTATAGTTCACCTTCTTATCCGTGAAGGTAGGTGTTGCAATGTACTGCGGTGTATCAAAAGTCTGTCCGGTATAGAGGGTGGAAGCAGGCTTTTTCTTACTGTTCTTTACAAGTTTCAGTGCAGATGCGAAGTAGGTATCAACAGTACCAGTAGCAGCAGCTTCCGATACCGCAGAACTCTCGACCGTCGTAGCACCGTTCTTATAAACTAATTTTGCCGTTACATCGTAATTCCAACCTACGCCGTTACCAAGATCCACGCCAGCCTTTGCAACGTTGATCTTGATCCTTCTCTTACCGCCCCAGCTCTGTGTATCCTCGGTAAGAGGAAGGGTCACGGTCTGCTCTAATTTGCTGCCTGCGACTGCCGCAAATGTCTTCGCATCAGCGTCTTCGCTCTCCTTAGCCTTTGCAGTTGCCGTTACTTCATAATACAGTTTGCCGCTTGCCGGGTCAGCACTCTCCATCTCTACATCCACGTAGAAGGATGTGTCGGACGCACCGCTTAAAACAGGCGTTACTGTAGGCTTCTTTGTTGCGTCAAACACAGGCTCCGCCTCGAGGGTGATATCCTGATGTACGTTAGAAGTTCCTGCCGCATTAAGCGTAAATGTTACATTCTTGTAGGTCTTTGTTGCTTCAGCTCCTTCTGCTCCGGGTGTGATCGTCACTACGTCATCGGAAGCCATGGGAGCCAGAGTAATCTCCAGATTACCATTGTTGTCATAATCAGTCGTTACGTTTGTCTGGAAAGCTCCCGTTCCTGCAGAAACGGCACTAACACTAATGTCAGACAGCTCACCATCCGTCTCAACGGTATAGGTCTGTACGCTGTCCACGTCCTGTCTGATCTTATTGCCTTCCTTCAGACGTACATAAGTAGCTTCTTTTGCTACTTGTAATCTGTAGGTGCCAACCACAGCGCCATCCTTCATCATGTCGATGGTGATCTCCTGACCGCCGAGGTTTTTGCCTGCAAGGTTGATCTTTAAGTATTTTTGAGCATTATAGGTAAATACAACTTTGGGCATGGTCACGACCGCGCCGGAAGCGTTCTTTACGACTGCCGTCACTTTCTCTGCCGCTAAGTCAACTGCGGTGCCACCCTGCTTCAGACCAACTGCGTATTCACCGCTGGGAGATACCTGATAGATGCCATACACATCTGTCTCTACCGTATCCAGGGTCGTTTCCGGATTTTCAGGGTCAGTAATATCCACGCTTACTGCTTTCAGGTCGGTAAGCTCATAATCCTTTTCCGTCTCAACCGTAATCACAACGTCATCCGTTACCTTTACGATCACGAGCTTAGCAATATCAACACTGCTGCCAACAGACTGAGGCTCCAGCTCGACCTCTGTCACGGTCTCGCCCATCTTGTAGGATACCTTTGCGAGACGGACGCCTGTATCAGGGGTGATGGTTGCAGTGAGCTTACCACCGTAATCCAGTGTATCTCTATCACCTGTTACATTTGCATCAGCCGCCTCACCGACCTTGTACATTACCACAGGGGTGAATCCGGTAAGGGTTTCCGAACCGTCTTTCTTCGGATTGATGGAGACCGCTACCTTCTTGGCCGCTGCATCAACCGTAACGTCTAATGCATCCGTAGTGTAACTTGCGATCTTAGACGCAAAAAGCTCTACTGTCCAAGTTACCTCACCGTTTGCAGGCGCTGCAGACTTAACCGACTTCACAAGACCTGTAACGCTCTTGGTATTTGTGATCTTTTCTTTTGTAAGATCATATCCCTCTTTTGTCTTTACCGTGAGGGTTACAACCTTAGCGTTATCTTTTAACTTATAACTAACAGGGTCAGTCGCCGGTGTCACAGCCTGCGCATCTCCGCCAACAGTGATGTCACCGACAAACGGAGTATTGGCATCGGTATAACCACTTGCTTTCGCCACAGTAAATGTCGCTGTACTGGTTGCAACTGTCTTAGTCTCGGTCTCAGCTGCAATCTCAAGCGTATCTGCAAGCGCAGTTCCTGGTGTCGCGCCTACTTTTCCGTAGGTTAATGTCCGTGTGGTGACAGGATCAGTCTCGCCTGTTGCTTTCTGTAACTGATAGTCACCAACAACATCTACCGCAACCTCAAAGCCAGTTACTTCGCCGTCCGCGCATGCTTTTGCAAGCTTTAAGCCGCCGTCAGCCTTGATCTCGGTTGCTGCCACATCCGCGATGCCGGGGAACTTTGTAATAGCCTTTGATGTGCCATCAACATCTGATGTTCCGGTATAGAGGGTTGTTGTTGTTGTGCCACTCTCAGTCTTTGAAACTTCGATCTTTGTGATCTTAGCGGTCGCAGAACCCTCATCGCCGGTCAGCTTAAAGGTCAGTGCACGCGTCTTGGTGTCGTCTACCTTCGTGGTCACCACGATGGAAACGCCGCTCGCATTAACATTTGCAGGCATAACGAAGTTGTACTCGTCGTCGCTGCCCTTTGCCGTAGCAGTCACTGTCTTTTCTGCATTTGCCGTGTCAGTGTATTTTGCTTCTACCTTGTCGATCGCGTAGGTAGCTGCATCTTCTGTCTTCATCTTCACCTGGAATCTGAAGGTCTCGCCTGCCAGTGCTGTACTAACTATTGTTTTATTAGCAACAGAGCTACCGGGAGTTTCCCAACTGTCCTCTGTGCCAGCCGGAGCATCTGCATTCTTAACAGCTCTGAACTTGATGTCGACCATGTCATTATTATCTTCGTCATCAACGTGAGCTTTTGCGGCTACGCTAGTGCCTTCCTCTACCTTTACGATGACCTTAAGACCTGTCCTTAAAGCGGCGATTTCCGCCTTGTCGATCGTGCAGGAGTAGCTGACTTTATTGTCAGTGCTCTTTGTCTCCGTTACGGTGATCTCATCTGCCACTGCAGAACCGTCCGCTTTTACAGAAACGTGCAGCTTCTTGCCTGCAGCAACGCCAGTGTCAGGAAGCCCCGTAATGGTGAATTTGAGGTCCTTCGGCTCTGCGCCGCGCTTGATGGCAGCTGTCTCAGTTGTAGCAAGTTCTGCTTTATCAGAATCAGCCTTTACAGCATCATCGAGTTTGATCTTAACGTTTGCTTCTGCAGTCGTAAACTTCAGTGAGTAGGTGGGCTCGGATACCGTGATGGCAACAGACGCATCTGCCGAGATCACAGCGCTGTAGTTGGAACCATTCCGAATAGTCGTACCGGCACCGATGGCAACGCTGTCCAGCTTATAGCCGGCTTTTGCCTCGACGTTCAGCGTCAGTTTTTTGCCATCCTGGATCTTGATGGTACCCTCTGTCTCATCAAAAGCAGCCTCGCCTTCGCTCGCGGAAGCCGTGACGGTCACCTTCTGATTCAGACCGGGAACCGGACTCTCTGCGGTGCCTGAGTCTTTCCAGCCCGTGATCGTGACTGTGCGCTCTACAGGTTCAGCATCAGCGTTGATCTTGGCATCATCCTCAACAAGCTCCTCCTCAGTAGGCTCCTCCTCAACGACGGGAGCTTCCTCAACGGGAGCTTCAACTGTCGGATCGTCAACTTCTTCCTCAACAGGTGCTGCCGGAGCGGGCTCCTCGGGAACGGGATCTGTTACCGGTACAGCAGGTGTCTCAGGAGCCGGATCGGGCGTCGGCTCATCTGGTAAAATAACACCTGTTTCTTCTTCTCCTCCTTCCTCGGGAATTTGCTCGTTTTCGGAGCCTGTAGCTGTCTCCTCCACAACGGTGATTTTTACGTCATCGATACGTATGTATTAAGAACTAAAGAATAAACGCACTTCAAAAATAAACAGCGGAGGGCGCAAGCCTCCGCTGTTGACTAATTCATGCTCGGAATTAGTTGTTTATACTATGTAACATATTATCAATCTCTTCTGATGGAATTTCATCCTCTCTCCAAAAGATATCGAACAGGGTTTTCCATATTTCATTCAGTTTATCGGTGTCTCGTTTTGCCTGATCCAGAATGGATTGCACCTTTACGTATTCACATTCAAAATCTGCGGCATCCTGATAATCCCGAAAAGGTAAATCCGGAAAATCTGTTGTTGAAATATCCGCTGTTTCAAGAATTTTCTTTAACAGAGCATACAAGTGATAATGTTTTCCCTCTTCAAGGTTCTGGTTTGAATATTTCGAATAGTTTTGCAGATAATCCATCAGCTCCCGTAACATCGTATCCGTTAATGACTTGCATAAATCGGATTCCAAAAGCTGCCAATTTTCCATAAATATAATTGCACCGCGCTGATATTGGTTTCGCAGCTGCTCATCATCCTGCTCGAGGATTGCTTTCAAACGGTTCAATACGGCAACCAGCTCCGTTACATAAGCTTCTTTTTCTTCACGGGTTTTCGCTTTATTACAGCAGCCAATTGTTCTGCAGATAAGCGCCCGAAACAGTATCGACAGGTATTTTTCCGAGCAGGGCGCATACCGACACAAATAGAGCAAAGAATCCCGCTCTTCAAATTTATGTAGGGAATTGGTGGCGTACTGTACGGGAAGCGTTTTTATCACATCAAGAAGACAGCGGTTGGAAACACCGTATACCTCCATCATCTTGTTTACATACTCTTCGCATTCCGGGGAAAAACTATTGCAGTACAGTTCGAGGTCTGTCTGTTGACAAAGATATTCTTTATGCAGTGTATTCTGCAGATTCTTCGAAAACGGCTGTCCTTGGACAAACGGTAAGACGATCGTATCCTCGTCAGACAGTAATTTGCGCAGCAATCCTGTCTGCTCGTGATTTATACAAATACAGCTTCCCCTTTTACACAGCAGGCTACTACACTTAGCGCTATCATTTGGCTTTTCGTTATAAAACAAAACATTATACAAAACAAATGTATAATCCGCTATCTTATGTTCACACATAGCAAGTAAGTATCCTTTTATTTCATAATTTCATCCGCCAGATTCTTGGAGCGGTTTAGCTTATCTTTGTCCTGATAGAACCACACATCTTTGAGTAATACAGGCATATACTGAACGGTTATATCTGTATCACAAAATGCATTTATTTCTATCATTTCAGTTTCATCCAATTGCTCTATGCGCTTATAATTTTCCAAAAACGCCTTTTTGCCCGCAAGGGGATCAATGGCTTTGTCGGCAGCTTTCTGCTCAATCTTATACAGTCCATAGAGAATCGGGAAATACCGTTCCTCCTTATATTTGTAATTTCTTTCTCCGGCAGTTAATAAAGGTAAGAAATAGGTTTTCTCCCCCTTCCTCTTTTTCCGAGCGACGATCGCGCCTCTTCCGTAATCGATTGCGCTTAAAATATGTGCATAAAACTCATTTGCGCTTCGCTGCTTTTGCTGTATCTGATCTGCTAAACAGAAAAACGGATAACCGCACGAATTTTCAGGGGTTTTTCTCCCTTGTGAAACAGCGTCTGTCCATAATTTTTCGTTGTAATCACCGCTGACAGAAAAAAACTTCTTCACAAGCGAATCTGTTTGCTCCCCACGCAAATAAGGTTTTAAAAACTGCTCCGATATGTTGTGATGCAGCTTTTCAATATCACTGTCTAATTTGGGAATCTCGTTCAAATCTACAGCCTGATATTTCCGCTGCAAGTCACCCAAAATTTCCGTTATGTCCTGAAGACTCATTTCATTCAGCTTTTGCCGGTTCAGTATCTGATCTCCGAAATTCAGCCTTTCTTCATCCTGATTCTCCAGATTGTGAAGGGGGCCTTCGTACTTTAATTCCCTGCGGATAAACTGTCTCAAAAGAAGAGAACTTACCGTATAAATAATCGTCCGATAGCCTAATTCACAACTCTGAGAAAGCACCTTCCGATAATACGATTCCCTGATCACATCTTTTAATATATGGCTGTAATCAGAAAGCGATTCATCGGAAATCGGCATGAGAGAGACCATGGGCACAAGCGTGCAAAGTTCCAGATCCTCATACAGATAGAACCGTATGCTTTGGAACATGGCATAATCAGGAGGATCCTGATCAATCCATACAGCGGAACACAGATTCAGTTTCTGCTGCTCTTCACGTTCCATAAAAGGTTCTGCTTTTTCGTGCATTGCTTTCAACGCCGGCTTATACAACGGCGAATCGCCCTGCAGTGCAACATTCGGGATGTACGATGTGTACGGCTGCCCGGACAAAGGCAGGATATCTATGACCATATCGGAGATTACCCGGTATTCCCCGATATTGACATAGTGTTTGATCTGCTTTTCCGAAACATCCGGTCTGTCCGGCATATCATCCTTGCAGGCGGCAAAAGCACGCAAATGAACGGTACTTTCATCTGCGTATTCCGATAACAGCCCCATTATTTTATCATATAGTCCGAATATGGTCCTGCCATGCCGTATCGTATCATCGCCGATAAGAATCGTCCGGAATAAACCGTTTTTAATGTCTTCGGCATAATAATCCAGCGCCCGGTCTGAAATAATGACGGGCTCTTCTTTGCCGGCAAATTTTTTTTCATACAGCTGCCGCACTCTGCCGCCGTCTTCTTCCCGCACCAAATCAATGAGTGCGCTGAACAGATTGGAACCTTTTCGGGCAATCAATATCTTTAGAGAGTAGTCAGCCAAATAAAATTCTTCCACAAAAGTAAGCAGCTCCCGATATTCGGCAAGAGTAATGCGAGATAATATCCTTTTCTTTTTTTTGATGGATTGTTTGTTCATACCCTATACCTCGTAAGTAATATATCCGTCAGCCGAATGGGTGATAATAATATTGGGATTTTTACTGCAAGCCGGTGGAGAAACTGCTTCCCTATTTGATATCTTATCTTTGTCCATTGCATTGAAAGTTATTCTCAACAGGCATTTTTCTGTTTCCCGATCGAGATAATCATATTTCAGATTCATAGCAACGGCTACACTCATCTGAGAAAATCCGGGATTTTGTCTGCTATGATAATAGGCAAACTGATTGAGGCTTTCATTTAGATCATCATTCAGATTTTTCCCTGCAGCGGAAGGTGCCAAAATAAACGGATTCAAGCAGTAGGAGAGGACATATACAGTCTGATCATTCTTTACCGTTCGCTTGCACGATCGTATTAGCGGCGGACCGAAACATGTTTTTGACAAAGTAAGGACATATTCTTTCGGAGATTCCGCATCGGGAAAGGAAACGGTCACAGACACAATCTCAACATGCTGTACGTCAATCTCATTGGTTAAGGACAAATCTGCCGAAAAATGCAGCCACCAGGGAAACGACTGTTTCTGTGCCTCCAGCGCGCCGGCATACTGCCAGCTTTCTAACCCCGTCCACGAACCGCCGTTTTCCTCGCGGAAATTTTCCAAGTATGCACAATAAAACCGTGCATTTTTCACTCTCAGCGAAGGACGATGATATCTTGCTTCCAATTTATGCAGTTTCTGTGTCTGCAGCAGAGCCAGAATACCGCACATAAGTCCGGGCACTGCACTAATCAAACCGCCGATCAGCGTTGCGGTTGCTGAAAACCACACCTCGCCGCCGTAATAATTTTCTTGTCCAATGAAGTTCTTGATAACAAAACGTTGGTAGCAATCATGGTATTTGTCCATGTTCAGTAAAAACAGGCTTCCCAAGATTGGTGTGGCAATTGATATCGCTACAATTGCAACGTATAATACTTTTCTTTTACATGATAGTTTCTTACGGCCCCGTTTTCGTTTTAGCCCAGCCATTTTATCCTCAGTCTATTCTATTCCGGACACATTGATTGGTGTCTTTTAAGCTGTTATCAAGATATGGGCCCCTCTAAGCGCATTATACTACATCTTGTGGTTTGATGCAAGGAAAAGTTTACATAATTGGGTTACGTAACCCGACAAAAAGGAGCATCTTATATTATATACGAAAAAGTCCTTCAATGCAAATACTACATATTGCCTTCTCTGCTCTACATCTGGTGTTTTGCCTTCCTATCAGGTATGAGATGAAGTTTCTTCTTATCCCCCACGCTGATATCCTGCCCAATCTGCACTTCGATCACCTGCAGCGCTGTGTCCGCAATGATGGTGTGCGGCGTTCCCGCCTTCATTTCGATCACGTCTCCCGCCCGCACTTTCTGTTCTGCGCCGTCAATGACGGTGCGCCCTTCACCATCGATCACGGTCCAGACTTCGTCGCGTCTCTCGTGGCTGTGATAATTCATCTGATGTCCGGCATTGAGAGTGACCTTGATGGTCATGCTGCCTTCCTCAATGTCGATGACGCGGAAGCTTCCCCATGACTTTTCCGCAAACATGATCTGCTGGTCGATTGCGTCCACAAAGGGTTTGATGTAGCTGGACTGCGCTTTGTCGGAAACGAGGATACCCTCGGGGCTTGCCGAGACCACCGCATCCTTTAAGCCCATGCAGAGGACAGGCACATCCAGTTCGTTTATTACGTGTACATTTTCGCAGGTTTCGTTCAGGATCGCTTTGCCGATGGATTCGCTTTCCATCGCCTCCGTCAGGGTATTCCATGTGCCCAGATCTTTCCACATCCCGCCGAAACGCATGACTTCGATGTGGGGTTCATGCTCCGCTACCGCATAGTCGAAGCTTATTTTTGTAAGGCTTTCATATTTATGGTAAAGGTCGTGATAATCCGTAAAGTCGATGAGGTCGTGCGCCCTTTTCAGCATATAGCCGAGACGGAACGCGAACACGCCGCCGTTCCAGAGCGCACCTTTTGCAAGATAGGTCTTTGCCGTCTCCTCGTCGGGTTTTTCTTTAAACATGGAAACACGGCTGAAATCTTCTTTATTTTCGGGAATGATGTAACCGTACTTTGCGCTGGGATAAGTGGGTTCAATGCCCATGAGCACAAGGTTTGCCGCACCGTCCGCAGCCCGCTCGCCGAGTTTTTTCAAGGCTCCGAAATAATCCTGCTCCACATAAGGATCCACAGGGCAGACCACCACAGCATCCTGTTCCGAAACGCCCTGCACGTCGCGCAGGTAGGCGGCGGCAAGCGCGATTGCCGGGAAGGTATCGCGTCTGCAGGGTTCCACGGAAATGCCCACGTCCATCCCCAATTGATTATGGATCGCGGAAACCTGAGATTTGGAGGTGGCAATGGTGACCGTGGCATTTGGATCCTGGCAGCGGATCTGTCTGTAGACCCGCTGCACCATGGATTCAAAGTCCCCTGTTTCCGTTTTGAATATTTTAATAAACTGTTTGGATCGTGTGTCGTTGGAAAGAGGCCACAGGCGCTTGCCCGAGCCGCCGGATAGAAGGACAATATTCATAGTCGCGATTTCCTTTTCTTTTTATTATCACGACAATTATAGCATGACCGCACTATTGCTTCAACGGCAATATCCCCGCCTGAATCTTGTTGATCTCAGTGCGGAGCTCGTCGATGGTGCGGTGCCCGTAGACGGAGCGTTCCACGTCGTTTCCGAGGCTGTGCCCCATGAGCATATGCTTGGAAAGGTCGTCCACGCGGTAGCGGTCGCAGAGCCAGGAAAAGGTATGACGGCAGTCGTGGGGCGTGTGTTTCTTTCCTGAATTTGTATATTGCATATTGAGGTGTTTTAAGAGCGGATAAAACCTTCTTTTGCGAAAACCGTCGCCGCTGAATTCCCGGGGATCAAATTCCTCCGCAAAGGGAATGATGGCGTGGTGAAAGGGGACGATGCGGTTTTTCCCGGAACGGGTTTTGATGCCGCCTTTAAAATACTGTTCTTCCAGATTGACCTCCAACGTTTCGTAAGCGGTGATGCGAAAACCGCTGTAGATCATCATCAGCACGACGCGGGCATCCGGGTTATCCTTGTAAAGCCAGAGTTTATTAAGTTCTTCCTGCGTAAAAGGCTCTCCTTTTTCAATGTCGTTCTCCTGATTGATATTGACATACTGCGCATAATTCTTTTCCACGATATCATTTTCCATCGCGTATTTGTACATCTGCGAGTATAGTTTTTTAATGTTGGAAAGACTGGAATAACCGAGGGTGCATTCATCAAGAGCTCTTTGCATGTGGGATTTTCGGACGGCTGAGAAGACCATATCGTGAAGTTCCGGAACATTTTTGAAGGCGCTGGAATAGTCGATGCGGCTGCGATGAGATAATTTCTTTTTGCTCTCCTCGAATTTTGCCCGGTAAAAGGCGTGGTAAATATCAGAAAAGGTGGGAGCGGGCGAGATGCCGTAAAGACGATTTCGATTGAAGGCGCAAAGCGCATTGTAGGCGGAAAACCAACTGTCATAGTAGCCGATTGCCCGCGTGGGGCGGATATTGAGTTTCTCGTCTTCGATCTTGGTGCTGGGGAAAGCCGCATAGGGCTTTCGGCGGTTGCCCTTTAGCTTCTTAATGCAGCCAAAGCCGTTAGGTAGTTTCATGTTTCTTCTCATTTGTAAGTTCTCCTTTCTGTAATGAAGATTAGTTAATGAATGGTAAAATATTTACCATTTTGCACCTCGCTTATTTTACTATCGTAGAAAATGGGTTGCAAACGGAAGAAAACGAAAAAGAACAAAAGTTCGATTTTTGGTATGTACATTTGGCGCGATATTTGATATGATGATTCCATGAGACAAAAAATCATTTATGACATCCGAATTTTCATAGCAGCAATCCTACTACTGGCGGCGGGATTCCCGTGCGAGGCGTCTTCTCCTGTGTCATCGGCGATTCACGCGGTCGCGATTTCTCCGGGTTCGGCCGAGGTCGCGAAAAATTCGACCGTTACATTCACGGCTTCCGTGACGGGGGAGAATGACTACAGCAGCGAAGTGGTATGGAGCATCAGCGGACAAACCAGCCAGAGCACTTTTATTGACAGCAAAGGTGTGCTGAACGTAGCGGCGGACGAGGGGGCAGCCAGCATTATGGTAAAGGCGGTCTCCAGACAGGACAGCGCTTATTCCGCGACGGCACTCGCGACGATCAAAAACGCTTCCTATCGGGTCAATATTTCCGTAAATGACGGTAACGGCGGCACGGCTACCGAAGGGAAGACGGTGAATGCCGGGGAGAAAATGACGATAAAGGCGACGCCGAAGGATGGCTGGCGCTTTGTGGAATGGCGGGAAAACGATAAGAGTATCAGTAAGGATCAGGAGTATACTCTGGAAAATATCACCGGGGACAGGAATCTGACGGCGGTCTTTGAGAAGGAGCCGCCGAAGATTTACAATGTCGCGGCCGCCGTGGCAACAGGCGGCGGGATTATTACGCCTACCGGAACCAATCCCGTTCCCGAGGGCTCGTGGATCGGTTATGCGATCACGCCGGACAGGGGATACCGCGTGCGCATGGTCTATGTAGACGGGGAGGCAATCGGTGCGGCTACCTCCTACAATTTCACCGATGTACGAGAGAATCACACCATTTCGGCGGAGTTTGAGCCGGACCCTGCGCAGACGCAGACCAACCGGAATCAGACGCAGGTTGACGATCCCGAAAAACCCGCCGCGAATCAAACAGAGCAGGGAAAAGACAATAAGCCCGATCAGGAGAAAACAGATACCGAAAAACCGGAGCAGAAACCGTCCGAAAAGACGGAGAAAACGCCCGACAGAGACGAGCAGGACGCTAACGCGCAAAAGGCGAAAAAGGAAAAAGACGCGGCTGCAAAAGCGGAGCGCGAGCAGATGGAACGGGAACGGATGGAACAGGAGAAAGAGGACGAAATCAGGGCACAGCGCATAGAACTGGAAAAGGAAAAGGCGGCAAGGGAGAAGGCTGAGATCGAAAAAGCGGACGCGGAGCAAAAGGCGGTAAAGGAGCGGCAAAGGCGGATCGTTTTGGGTATCGTAGCGGCGGTGATCGCGGCGTGCGCAGTGGGGGTATTTCTGGTGGTAAAAAAGAGGGGAGAATAATCATATGGACCACTTTAAGCTAGTATCGGAATACGCGCCCACCGGTGACCAGCCCGCGGCGATCGAAGCATTGGTAGAGGGCTTTCGTAAAGGGAATCAATTTCAGACGCTTCTGGGCGTGACGGGATCGGGTAAGACTTTTACGATGGCGAATATCATTCAGGCGCTCAATAAGCCGACTCTGGTAATCGCTCACAATAAGACGCTGGCGGGGCAGCTCTACGGCGAATTTAAAGAGTTTTTTCCGGAGAATGCGGTAGAGTATTTCGTATCTTATTATGATTATTATCAGCCGGAGGCATATGTGCCTTCCACGGATACCTATATTGCAAAGGATTCTGCGATCAACGATGAGATCGACAAGCTGCGGCTTTCCGCCACGGCTTCTTTGACGGAGCGGCGGGATGTGGTGGTGATTGCCAGCGTATCCTGTATTTATGGATTGGGCAGTCCCGAAGAGTATATGGGCATGAGTATGTCCCTGCGTCCGGGCATGACAAAAGACAGGGACGAAGTGATACGCGGTCTGATCGAGATGCAGTATAACAGAAACGATATGGATCTGGATCGCTGCTGTTTTCGGGTGCGGGGCGATGTCTTGGAAATCTATCCGGCGCAGGGCGGCGATTTTCTGATCCGCGTAGAATTTTTCGGAGATGAGATCGAGAGGATCGCAGAGACGGACCCGCTGACGGGGCAGGTGCACGCGACGCTGGAGCATGTGATGATCTTTCCGGCTTCCCACTATGTGGTGGCGAAAGAAAAAATCATGAAAGCCTGCGATCTGATCGAGGAGGAGCTCGACGAGCGAATCCGCTATTTTAAGGGAGAGGACAGGCTCTTAGAGGCGCAGCGCATCTCCGAGCGGACGAATTTTGACGTAGAGATGTTAAAGGAAACGGGTTTCTGCTCCGGCATTGAAAACTATTCGAGACATTTGAACGGAATGGCGGAGGGCGAGCCGCCCTTTACACTGCTCGATTATTTTACGGACGATTTCCTCATCATCATTGACGAGTCCCATATGACGATCCCACAGATACGCGGGATGTTCGCGGGAGACCGTTCGCGTAAGAATACACTGGTGGATTACGGGTTCCGTCTGCCCTCGGCGCTCGACAACAGACCGCTTTGTTTTGAGGAGTTTGAGGGGCATATCGATCAGATGCTCTTTGTGTCGGCAACGCCCTCGGATTATGAGGCGGCGCACGAACTGTTCCGCACGGAGCAGATCATCCGTCCTACGGGGCTTTTGGATCCCGAGGTGAGTGTGCGCCCTGTGGAAGGGCAGATCGACGACCTGATCTCGGAGATCAATCAGGTGACGGCGGATAAAGGAAAAGTTTTGGTGACGACGCTTACCAAGCGGATGGCGGAGGATCTGACTTCCTATATGAATGAAGTGGGTGTGCGCGTGAAATATCTGCACTCCGATATCGATACGCTGGAGCGTGCGCAGATTATTCGCGATATGCGTCTGGATGTGTTCGATGTGTTGGTAGGAATCAACCTTTTGCGCGAAGGATTGGACATCCCGGAGATTCAGCTGGTGGCGATACTGGATGCCGATAAAGAAGGCTTCCTGCGTTCTTCTACGTCCCTGATCCAGACCATCGGGCGGGCGGCCAGGAACGCCAAGGGGCGGGTCATTATGTACGCGGACAATATGACGGATTCCATGAATGTTGCCATCACGGAAACAAACCGCCGTCGTGGGATTCAGCAGGAATATAATGAGGAGCACGGTATCACGCCTACTTCGATCCAGAAGGCGGTGCGCGACCTCATCAGCATCTCGAAGACCATCGCCAAGGAGGAGCAGCGTTTCGAGAAGGATCCCGAATCCATGAGCAGGGCGGAACTGGAGAAGCTTATTAAGGATGTGGAGAAGCAGATGAAGCGCGCGGCGGCGGATCTGAATTTCGAGGCAGCGGCGGAGCTGCGGGATCGGATGGTGGAGCTGAAAACAAGGTTGCGGGATTTTGATAAGTAGGTGGAAATAGATGTGGAAATGATAGATGTGGAACGATAGATTATGTAAGTGATCTGTGGTCCTTCGCAAAACTCGGGCAGTTCCTGCCCTCAAACAGTTGCTCTGGGACCAGCAGATTCCCTTACATAATCTATCATATACAAAGACTAAGGCGACAGAAGATACATTTATTGGTCTGTGTCATATATCGAAATGAGGAAGGCAGAAGATTTGGTTTTCATGCAGGAATAAAAATAGAAAAACAGAAAGAGAAGATGAGAGGTATTACGCTATGTCAGACACGATAAAAATGCGCCCGCGGGATTATATTAAGATCCGGGGTGCGAATGAACATAATTTGAAAGGAATTGATTTGGATATTCCCCGCAATGAATTTGTGGTGCTTACGGGGCTTTCGGGATCGGGGAAATCTTCGCTTGCCTTTGATACGATTTACGCCGAAGGACAGCGGCGTTACATGGAATCCCTCTCCTCCTACGCGAGACAATTTTTGGGGCAGATGGAAAAGCCCGATGTGGAGCGGATCGACGGGCTTTCTCCCGCCATTTCCATCGACCAGAAATCAACGAACAGAAACCCTCGTTCCACAGTGGGGACGGTGACGGAGATCTACGATTATTTTCGTCTCCTTTACGCCCGCATCGGCATTCCCCATTGCCCGAATTGTGGGAAAGAGATCAAGCGGCAGACGGTCGATCAGATCGTGGATCAGGTGATGGCATTGCCTGAGGGCACCAAGATTCAGCTTCTGGCACCTGTGGTGCGGGGACGAAAGGGCGAGCACGCAAAAGTCTTTGAGCGGGCACGCCGCAGCGGCTATGTGCGTGTGCGGATCGACGGTAATCTCTATGACCTGACGGAGGAAGCGGAAGACTTTAAGTTAGAGAAAAACTTTAAGCATAATATTGAGATCGTGGTGGATCGCCTGGTGGTAAAGGAAGGAATCGAGCGTCGTCTGACGGACTCCGTGGAGAATGTGTTTGCGCTTGCCGAAGGGTTGATGATTCTGGATGTGATCGGCGGCGACCCCATTCAATTCAGCCAGAGCTTTGCCTGCCCGGACTGCGGCATCAGTATCAGCGAGATCGAGCCGAGAAGCTTTTCTTTCAACAATCCGTTCGGCGCGTGCCCGGTCTGTTTCGGTCTCGGTTACAAGATGGAGTTCGACGTGGATCTGATGATACCTGACAAGCGTGTCAGTTTGGAAGACGGGGCGATCGCTGTTTTGGGCTGGCAGTCCAGCGGCTCCGAAGGCAGTTTTACGAATGCAATCTTACAGGCGTTGGCAAAGGAATTTAAGTTCAGTCTGAAAACGCCTTTTGAAGATTTGCCGGAAGATGTGCAGGATATTATCATTAACGGCACGGATAGGAGCGTAAATGTGCGCTATGAAGGACAGCGCGGCAGCGGGGTCTATCCGGTGACTTTCGAGGGGCTTATTAAGAATGTTGAGCGGCGTTACCGTGAGACCGGTTCCGAATGGAGCAAGCAGGAATATGAAAGTTTTATGCGTATCACACCCTGTAAAGAATGTAAGGGGATGCGCCTGAAAAAGGAGTCTCTTGCGGTCACGGTATGCGATAAAAATATTTATGAGATCACTTCTTTTTCGATTGCTAAATTACATGAGTTCATTGGAGATATGAAGCTCACACCCCAGCAGGAGCTGATTGGGAAACGCGTCTTAAAGGAGATTCGGGCGCGGGTCGGCTTTCTGATGGAGGTGGGGCTGGAATACCTTTCCCTGTCGCGTGCCACGGGGTCGCTTTCGGGCGGCGAATCCCAGCGTATCCGCTTGGCGACGCAGATCGGGTCGGGGCTGGTTGGCGTCTGCTATATTCTGGACGAGCCGAGCATCGGACTGCACCAGCGTGATAATGACAAGCTGATCGCGGCGCTCAAAAATTTGAAAGACATGGGCAACACGCTGCTGGTGGTGGAGCATGACGAAGATACCATGCTGGCGGCGGATCATATCGTGGATATCGGACCGGGTGCGGGCAGCCGCGGCGGTGAGGTCGTTGCGCAGGGGACGGCGGAGGAGATCATGCAGGTGGAGGAATCCGTGACGGGACAGTACCTCTCGGGAAAGTTAAAGATTCCCGTGCCGAAGACGCGCAGGAAGCCTACGGGTTGGCTCACCGTAAAAGGCGCGCAGGAAAACAATCTCAAAAATATCGACGTGAAGTTCCCAACGGGTATTTTTACCTGCGTGACAGGCGTTTCGGGTTCGGGGAAAAGCTCGCTTGTCAATGAGATTTTATATAAGCATCTGGCAAGGGAATTAAACCGTGCGCGTACCATTCCCGGCAAGCATAAAAATATTTTAGGGGTCGAGCAGCTTGATAAGGTCATCAACATTGACCAGTCCCCCATCGGCAGGACGCCGCGTTCGAACCCGGCAACTTACACGGGTGTTTTCGACCAGATTCGAGACCTTTTTGCCTCCACCCAGGACGCGAAGGCGAGGGGCTATAAGAAGGGACGTTTCAGCTTCAATGTGAAGGGCGGACGCTGCGAAGCCTGCGGCGGCGACGGCATCCTTAAGATCGAGATGCACTTTCTTCCGGATGTTTACGTGCCCTGCGAAGTCTGCGGCGGCAAGCGCTATAACAGAGAAACGCTGGAAGTAAAATATAAGGGAAAGAGTATTTTTGATGTGCTCGATATGACGGTGGAGGAGGCAGTGCCCTTTTTTGAAAACCTGCCTTCCATCCGCAGAAAGATAGAGACCTTAAATGATGTGGGACTCTCCTACGTGAAGTTGGGACAGCCTTCCACTACGCTTTCGGGCGGCGAGGCGCAGCGCATCAAGCTGGCGACGGAGCTTAGTAAGCGCAGCACGGGAAAGACCATTTATATTTTGGACGAGCCTACCACCGGGCTGCATTTTGCGGATGTGCATAAGCTGGTGGATATCCTGCATAAGCTTGCCGAGGGCGGTAATACCGTAGTCGTTATTGAGCATAATCTCGATGTGATCAAAACCGCGGATTACATTATCGACATGGGCCCCGAGGGCGGCGACGGCGGCGGCACCGTGATCGCGGAGGGAACGCCGGAGCAGGTGGCGAAAAATAAAAAGTCGTATACCGGCGTTTATGTGAAGAAGATGCTGGAGAGAAGTAAATGATGCAGTTTAAAGAAAATCCCGCGTCCTTCGTGCGAGATATAAAGGCAGATTGGTAACAGCGCCATCCTTTCGATAGCCGCGTTTTGAAAAACGGAGTGCGTATTCGGGCTGATGATTGGTGATATACCGTTTGAAAGACGGGGCGGACTTATCCTCCCCGCCTTTTACTTCAATGGGAATGATTTCGGTGCCGTATTGCAGCACAAAGTCAATCTCACTGTTTTTGTCAGAGAAATAGTGTGGAGCGATCTCAAACTGTCCCCGAAGCTGTTGTAGGCAGTAGTTTTCGGTCAGAGGCCCCTTGAACTGATAATCGGACTTCAAAAGGATCGCGCTGTTGTCAATGCCCGCCATGTGTTTCAGGAGCCCGGTATCAAACAGGAAAAGTTTGAACTGATCCAGTTTGTCAAAGGCTGAAAGAGGATGCTCTATTTTTGAGACATTGTATACGCGGTTCAGCATTCCTGCTGAGACAAGCCATTCGATTGCTTCTTCAAAATCGCGTGCCCTGCCGCCTTCCCGAACAGCGCCGTACATGAACTTTTCGTTGGGTTTGGCAAGTTGCGAGACGATACTGCGGAAGACCATGAGGATGCGTCCACTATTTACTTTACCGTTGTGTTTGGAAAAGTCATTTTCGTAAACTTCTATTAGTTCATGCTGTATTTGAGATATTTTCGCGGGGTCTTTGTACTGCACCCACGAGGCGACACATTCCGGCATACCGCCGATAATCAGATAATAATGATAGACCTCAAGCAGACGATTGTGGAAAATATCCTCGATGGGTCGTCCTTTCTCAATACTGCAATAATAATCATAAAGAGACGGATCGACCGCACAGAGGAACTCATCAAAAGTAAGCGGATAAATGTCGAGCAGATTGACCATGCCGACGGGATATGACTTAGGCTTTGCAAGGAGTGTTCCAAGCAGGCTGCCCGCAGCCATGACATGATAGTCATTGGCTTTTTCTTTGAAATATTTCAGCGTATTCAGAGCCTTAGGGCATTCCTGAATTTCGTCAAAAATAAGGAGTGTTTCTGCCGGAAGGATTTTTTCTCCGGCAATAACGGAAAGCAGCTCAATGATGCGATGAGGATTTTTATTTGTTTCAAAAATGGATTTCAGTTCGTCTTCTTCGTCAAAATTAAAGTATACAAAGCTGTCATAATAATTTCGACCAAATTCTTTCATGAGCCATGTTTTACCGACCTGACGCGCACCCTTTAGGACAAGCGGCTTCCGGTCTTCGGCTGTTTTCCAATTGAGTAAGTCCTGTATTGCGCTGCGTTTCAATCAAATACCCTGCCTTTCTCCCATGTTTACTATTAGTATTACACATTTTTCTGAAATATACAATCGGATTTAACACATTTTTCTGAGAAAAACAGGGTGCAAAATCACATTTTTCTGGATTTCAACATTAGATTTTGCACATTTTTCTGGAAAATAGCAGGGTAAAAATCACATTTTTCTAAAAACAGCGAGTTACAAGTTCCGATACCTTGCCAGGCAGGCTAAAATCTCCTGCCTGCGCACATACGCCGCAGCTCCCGCGCCGTAATTGCGCGGCGTCATGGAGAGGATGCCTTCCTTTTCCAGTTGATCGGCGGCGGCATTTACCAGCGTGGGAAGCGTCTTTTTACCATCGGCAAGGCGCTCCAAAATGTACTGTGAAATATATGCAAGAGCAGCGGTCTGGCTCTCTCCCACGATCTGTTCCAGATAGCGTAAGTCGATTTCGTTTTTGTCCAGACTGATGGTGTCCCAGCCGTGCACCCGCGCCTTTTCTATTTTTTGGGAGCGGACTTTCTTTTTCAGCCATTCGGTCTCTTTTACGGTTTCTTCCGTGAGGGGGACGGAAAGCTCTTTTGCCTGCGCGGTCACATCCTTGGTTTCGTAACAATCCATCTGTAATACCGTATCAGCTACAGAAAGATAGTCACCGGAACTCCCCGCCACCAGTACCGTGGAGATGCCGAGATCCTGATAGAGGCTCCTGATTTTGCGGATAAAGGGCGTGATCGGCTCCTTTTCATCGGAGACAAGCTGCGCCATACGCCCATCGCGCACCATAAAATTCGTAGCGGAAGTGTCCTCGTCAATTAAAAGCACTGTGCTGCCGATTGCCAGCGCCTCTACGGTATTTGCCGCCTGAGAGGTGCTGCCGCTGGCGTTTTCCGTTTGGAAATGCGTGGTGTCGCGCTTCTGTGGCAGATTATTGATAAAAAGGGAAATATCCGTCTCGTGGATGCAGCGGTGCTCCTCCGCCCGCAGTTTAAAGGCAGTTTCGTCGGTGATGACAAGCTCCCTGCCGTCCCCGGCGATGTGATTGTAAACGCCGCGCTCGAGCGCTTTTAGGAGGGTGGATTTACCGTGAAAACCGCCGCCCGCAATGACCGTGATGCCGCGCCTTATGCCCATGCCGCGCACCGCTCCCCGATGAGGCAGCGTCAGGGTGACGGCAAGAGAGTCCGGGCTCTTAAATACCACTGCATCCTTCATGGGGCGCTGGGAAACGCCGCTTTCTCGGGGCAGGATCGAACCGTCCGCAACAAAGGCGACAAGCCCCTGCTCCACAAGGCTTTCTCGGACAAATTGCTGGTCATCCGCCAGAGAAATGACTTTATCCAAAGTCTGTTTCATGGAAGGATTGAGATGAAAGGTCTTTTCGCAAAGCTCCGGCAGGACTTGAAAAAGGATCTGTGAAAGCTCCCCTGCCGCGATCGTTCTGCCGAAGGCGGGAAAACCGACCTCAATGCGGGCGGTTATCGCGTCTTTTTCGATGTGCATGGCGGTGGTCTCCAAGATCTCCTGGCTCGTCCTGCAGGCAGTCACCAGACCGCTCTTGCCCGAGCCCCGGGCTGCTCTGCCGTCTCCTGCCCGCAGGTTTCGATGGAGGCTGCGCAGAAGATGATCCTCCACGGCGATCCGCCTGTGCCTGTTTTCAAAATATGAGGCGGGAATGTTGCCTTGATTTCTGTATACAATGCGCACCCGGGAAGGGGTGGCAAAGGGATCGCCCTGCACGTGGTCGATGCAGAGGCGGTATGCGCCGAAGTCGTATTCTCCTTCTAAAACCTTGTAGGCTTTATAGCCTTTGTGGTCGATATCGCGGAGGAGTTTCTGCAGTTCTGCCTGTGTTTTCATGGAGTGGAGTCCTTTCTGTAAAGCAAATTTAAGATAGTATCTGATCTATTTATGCTAATGACTTTGAATTTTTAACTCGTTTTTAAGGGCGGCCGTCAATATCGCCGAAAAATTGACGCCCATCTTTTCGGCCTCAAAATTCAGCCATGACGGTATAGTACAGTTCTTTTTTACTGCTCTTAGATCGTTTTTTCTGCGATATTCCCCAAAATCTACATCAACCAGCGTCACGATATCATCTGCGGAATCTGTTTTTACTGCTGAAACAGATGAGGGTTCCGGCAGAATTTCGCCATTGTCTTCCATATCAATTCCAACAACTCCAATGGCATCCCTTGCCATCTCGATAGCTTCTGTCAGCGTATCTCCCTCTGTATTTATATTAAAGTCGGGAACATATACCACATAGCCAACTTTATCAGGCATTAAAATAATTGGATAAGAATTTTTCATAGAAAACACCTCCTATAATTTCGGCGTGTTTATTTTAGCCCACGCCTTTTGATAATGGAATTTGCCAAATTTTCTTTTATCTCTTTATGTCTTGGAATGCTCTCGCGTTCCGATCCTTTTGTATAGACATCGTGGTCTGAACCGTGCCGCTTAAATTTCCAACCGTTATTTTCTAATAGTTTAATAAGATCTTTTGTTTTCATCCCCTTTTCTCCTTATCGCCACTATTATACGCCTATTATACGTATGCGTCAAATTCTTTTTGGCTCTAAAGTAAAATTGCTTTCCGTCCGATATACATATCAGCATGGAAGCTGAAAACAGAGTGGAAGGATCCACTCTGCTTTTGGCGTTTTTCTTTATTTTTGATTAAAAATTTGAAAAAAATCAAAAAACCTTTGAAAAACCTCCGGGATGAGGGTATAATGATAATGCTATACTCTCAGGAAGGGGAAAGGTCATGCAGTTTACAGACATTGGAATAGATCTTGGCACAGCCAGTATTTTGGTATATATCCGCGGTAAAGGCGTAGTACTCAAGGAACCTTCCGTGGTCGCTTTTGACAGGGACACGAATAAAATCAAGGCGATCGGCGAGGACGCGCGCCTGATGCTTGGCAGAACGCCGGGTAATATCGTGGCGGTGAGACCCTTGCGGCAGGGCGTTATCTCCGACTATCAGGTGACGGAGAAGATGATGAAGTATTTCATCCAGAAAGCTCTGGGAAAGAAAAGCTTTCGCAAACCCCGCATTGCTGTGTGTGTGCCCAGCGGCGTCACCGAGGTTGAGAAAAAGGCGGTAGAAGACGCAACGTATCAGGCGGGCGCGAGGGAGGTTTCCATTATCGAGGAGCCCATCGCGGCGGCAATCGGCGCGGGTATCGACATTTCCAAGCCCTGCGGCAATATGATCGTGGATATCGGCGGCGGTACTTCCGATATCGCCGTGATTTCCTTAGGCGGCACGGTGGTCAGCGCTTCCATTAAGATTGCGGGCGATGACTTTGACGAAGCCATCGTGCGTTACATGCGTAAGAAACATAATCTGCTGATCGGTGAACGGACAGCGGAGGATTTGAAGATAAAGATCGGTTCTGCATTCAGACGGCCCGAGGTGGACTATATGGACGTTCGCGGACGTAATCTGGTGACGGGACTTCCCAGAACCGTAAAGGTCTCCTCTGAGGAGACGGAGGAAGCGCTGCACGAGACCACGGTACAGATCGTGGAGACGATACACAGCGTACTGGAAAAGACGCCCCCTGAGCTGGCGGCGGATATTGCGGACAGAGGCATTGTCCTTACGGGCGGCGGCAGCCTGCTGCGCGGGCTGGAGGATCTGATCGCGGCAAAGACAGGCATCAACACCATGACGGCGGAAGACCCCATGACGGCGGTTGCCATCGGAACGGGGAAATATGTGGAGTTTCTTGCGGGATACCGCGAAGATTAAGCCGAATGCGAATTAACATTTCCATCGCAGGCACGCTTGCGCTACCTTCCGCTCGCAGCGGCACATAATATGGCACAATACGGCATATAAGTGCCGGCGGCTTCAGAGTACCTGCTTATGGAAGATTTTAATCCGCATTCCTGACATATGCAAAAGTCATGCAATATAAATCAAACAAAATAGGCACATATTTGAGAAAGGGCTAAAAATGTTAAAGGGACTTTACACCGCATACACAGGTATGTTGAATGAGCAGCACAGGATGGATGTGCTGACGAACAATCTGGCGAATGCGACGACCAACGGTTTAAAAAAAGAAGGCACCACGAGCGAGGCGTTTGATACGGTGCTCGCCTATAAGATCAAGGATCTGTCTGAGCCTGGTAATCTTCCCAGGCCGCTGGCGACCAACAGAGCGATCGATCAAAACGAAGTGAACAATCCGTTCAACGAGGATTATCTGGAAAAGCGGGTACGGAAGACGGGTCTTAATCTGGGAGTAAAGATCGGAGAGAACTATGTGGATTACTCCGAGGGTCCCATCAAGGAGACGGGAAACGATTTGGATTTGGCGCTTTCCGACAAAGGCTTTTTCGCGATAGAGTATACGAACAAGCGGGATGAGAGAACCACCATGTACACTAGGGACGGTAATTTCACCATGGACAGCCAGGGCTTCTTGAAGACACAGGATGGCGATTACGTGCTGGATGATTCCAATCGCAGGATTCGTCTTGACCCCGCGCTCCCTGCGGGCATCAACCGCAACGGTGATATTATTCAGGACGGTGAAACGGTTGCCACCATCAATGTTGTGGACTTTGAAGACTATAATTACCTTGAGCGCTTCGGTGAAAACTTATTCAGGACGGTCGATGGCGCGACGCGCATCGAAAAAGACGATATGGAGACCGATACGCAGGTCCTTGCAGGCTACCTCGAAATGGCAAACATTTCCGTGGTGAGTGAAATGGTCAACATGATCACCCTGCAAAGACAGTATGAGGCGAATCAGAAAGTAATTACTACCTACGACGATACGTTGGAGCAGGCAGTAAATCAGAACGGTAAGTTGGCTTGATAAAGAATTAGGAAAACAGTAGAGAGGATGGATTAAAAATGGTTAGAAGTTTATGGTCGGGCGCAACAGGCATGAATGCACAGCAGACAAATGTTGACACGATAGCGAACAATCTCGCTAACGTCAATTCCGTTGGTTATAAGGCGCAGGTGGCGCAGTTTAAGTCGCTTTTGTACCAGAATCTGCAGTCCATTACCACAACGGCAAACGGTGACCCGAAGCCGACCACCTCACAGGTTGGTCTTGGTGTGCGTACCTCATCCATCAATCAGATTTTCAGGCAGGGCAGCCTGCTGGATGCGGACTCTGACACGGCTTTTGCCATTGAGGGAGACGGATTCTTCGCTGTGCGCGGCGATGATAACCAGATTTTCTATACGAGAAACGGTGATTTTACATGGGCAATCGGTGTCGGCAACCGCATGACGCTGACCAATGCGGACGGAATGCCGGTATTAAATACGGAAGGGCGTGCCATTATCGTACCGGCGGGTATGGTAGCGAGCAACCTTTCGATTACGGAGGATGGGCAGATCTGCTATCCTGACGAACTGAACAATCCGCAGCCCATTGGCGAACAGATCGGTACGTTCCAGTTTAACAATCCCAGCGGTTTAAGACGAGTGGGCGATACTCTTTTTGAGGTGACGGATGCCAGCGGTCGTGTGATCAACGAGGCGACCAACGATGATGTGGACAGAAGCCGCATTATTCAGGGCTATCTGGAAGGCTCCAACGTGCAGGTGGCAAACGAGATGGTAAACCTGATCGTGGCGCAGCGTGCCTATGAGATGAACTCCAAGTCCATCACCACCTCCGATTCGATGCTTGAGGTTGCCAACAACCTGAAACGCTAAGAGCCGTGCAAAATTGTGACTAAGCAGATTGCGCATGTTTACATGCGGCAAGCAGCTTAGGCGCAATTTTATAGGGCGACAGCCCGCATGAGTAAGCCGCAAAGCGGGTTACGAATGAAACGGCTCGTAGGCGCAGAGATAGAGGAGAACACATATGAACGACTTAACCAATTTAGCAGCTTATACCGATTACATGACCGATACCAATCGTGTCGCGACGGAAAATCTTCAGAAAAAATTGGAGAATACCGACCGTGCGGCAAAAAATAAGGAAGACGACGCTCTCTTTGATGCCTGCAAGCAATTTGAGGCTTATCTCTGGGAACAGGTTTATAAAGAGATGCAGAAGACCGTCGATCTGTTCAGCGACGAGGAGGACGGTTATGCTTCTCAGATGGTCGATTATTTTAAGGATAATGTAATCCAGGAGATTTCCAAGCAGACTGCGACACAGGGATCTAACTCTCTTGCACAGATGCTTTATGAGCAGGCGAAGATCAACTACGGGTTATAATTATAAAATTGGGGGGGGGGCGACCTTACAGTTTACCTTATGCTCCTGCGCAAACTCGCACCCACTTCGCATATAGTAAATTCCTTTGGAATTAACTATACGTGAACTCGGCGCTCGAACAGTGCTTCGGAGCAGTAAGCTAAACTGTAAGGTCGCTCCCATAGTACAAACAACTTTATATAAGATAGATTACAACAATTTCTATATTCTGATATACAAATGTGATTCTAAAAATTCAGAGGTTCTATGGACACAATTAAGGGCTACATCGAGCACATCATTTTCCGCAACAAAGAAAACGGCTATACGGTCTTGAATCTGCTGACGCAGGAGGAAGAAATCACCTGTGTGGGTTTTTTTCAAACGATGGATCAAGGTGAGACCATTGAGGCAAGCGGTGAATACACCACGCATCAGATATACGGCAAGCAGTTCAAGATAGAACGCTACACCATTGTTCCGCCCGGCGATGAGGAGAGCGTGGAGCGTTATCTTGCATCCGGCGCGGTGAAGGGTGTCGGACAGGCGCTTGCCAAGCGGATCGTCAAAGCCTTTGGAGAAGATACCTACCGCATCATAGAGGAGGAACCGGAACGCCTGGCGGAGGTAAAGGGCATCAGCCTGAAAAAAGCCAGAGAAATCGCGGCTTCCCTCTACGAAAAGCGGGACGCCAGAGACGCGCTCACCTTCCTGCAGGGTTACGGCATCGGTAATACGCTGGCATTGCGCATCTATGAGACATACGGCATGGGACTTTACGGCGTCATGCGGGAAAATCCCTATCGGCTGGCGGAGGATGTCTCCGGCATCGGTTTTCGCATTGCGGACGAGATTGCTGCAAAAGTCGGCATTCACACGGATTCGGACTACCGCATCAGGAGCGGGCTGCTTTATACCTTACAGCAGGCGGGCGCCGAGGGACATTGCTATCTGCCGGCGGAGAAGCTGCTTACCCGCGCGGAGGAGCTCCTGGGGGTCGAAGCCGCATTGATGGAGCCGCAGCTTGCCAATCTTGCCATGGACAAGAAGCTGGTCATAAAGACTGCCCCGGCACAGCCCGTATCAGAATCGGCACAATCCCCTCTCGCTCCCGAGCGCAGAGTCTACGCTTCCTCCTTTTATTATGCGGAGCTGGCCTGCGCCGGGATGCTGCACGACTTAAACATCAGGGAGGAACTTCTGCCTGCCGAGGAGGAAGCGCTCCTCAAAAAAATCGGCGTCCTGGAAGAAGATCTGGGTATTGCGCTCGATGAACTGCAGAGGCGCTCTGTTCTGGAAAGTATCCGCAACGGCGTATTTATTTTGTCGGGAGGTCCGGGAACGGGAAAGACGACCACCATCAACGCAATCATCCGCTACTTTCTCTCCCAGGGGATGGACATCCTCTTAGCCGCGCCCACAGGCAGGGCGGCGAAGCGCATGACCGAGGCGACGGGCTACGAGGCACGCACCATTCATCGGTTGCTGGAACTTTCCGGCGCGGCGGCATTGGAAGGAAAGACAGCGCGCTTTGAGCGCAATGAGGAGAATCCGTTGGAAGCGGACGTCGTCATTGTGGATGAAATGTCCATGGTGGATATCTTTCTCTTTCAGTCTTTGTTAAAGGCGGTTTCCGTGGGCACACGGCTGATCCTGGTGGGTGATGTGAACCAGCTGCCTTCCGTGGGACCGGGGCAGGTTTTACATGACCTCATCGAGAGCGGCGCCTTTGAGACGATGGTCTTAAAAAAGATTTTTCGGCAGGCACAGGAGAGCGACATCGTGCTCAATGCCCATCGCATCTATGCGGGGGAGGAACTTGTGATGGACAATAAGAGCCGGGACTTTTTCTTTTTGGAAAGAAATGACACAGATGTCATTTACAAACATATGCTGCAATTGATTTTAGAAAAACTGCCGCGCTATGTGGACGCGACACCCTTTGATATTCAGGTGCTGACCCCCATGCGCAAGGGGAAATTGGGTGTGGAGACATTAAACGGAATTTTACAGCGTTATCTGAATCCGCCGGATCCGTCGAAGCGGGAATGCCAGGTGGGCGACGCCCTGTTTCGCGAGGGCGATAAGGTCATGCAGATCAAGAACAACTATCAACTTGTGTGGGAGGTAGTCAGCCGCTACAACATTCCCATTGACAGCGGTATGGGCATTTTTAACGGCGATATCGGCATTGTCCGATCCATTGACGAGTATGCGCGGGAAGTGGTCGTGGAATTTGACGAACACAGGCGCGTGACCTATCCATATGCGGGGCTGGAGGAGCTTGAACTTGCCTATGCCGTCACGATTCACAAGTCGCAGGGAAGCGAGTATCCTGCGGTTATTATGCCGCTTTTGACGGGACCGCATATGCTTTTTAACAGAAATCTTCTCTACACGGGCGTCACCCGCGCAAAGTCCTGCGTCACCATTTTAGGGAGCCGCGCGACCATCTCGGCAATGATTGCCAATAACAGCGAAAACCTCCGTTACACGGGCTTTGCGGATCAGCTTCGGACGATGCGGACTGACGTAACGTAACCATACAACACAGCTGAAAACACATCAAAAAGGAATCTTTTATGAAAACACATCTGACCGTACATCTTAAAGCGGCGGCAAATACCGCTCTGACACTGTTCTATCCTCGCCGCTGTCCTGTCTGCGATGAGCCTGTAAAGCCCTGGAATGCTCTGATCTGCAAGGAATGCGCACACCTTCCCGTCTATACGAAACCGCCTCTTTGCATGAAATGCGGCAAGCATCTGGACCGTGCCGAAAAGGAATACTGCGCAGACTGCTCTGCCCATGCCCATCTTTTTGAACGGGGTGCCGCCCTGTTTGAATATAAGAGCATATCGGCATCCATCGCCCGTTTTAAGTACGCGGGGCGGCAGGAATACGCCGCGTACTATGCCGCCTGCATGGCACGGCAGCTGGGCGGTTTTATCAGAGACTGCGGGGCGCAGGCGCTTGTGCCCGTTCCGCTTCATAAAAGCAGACTTCGCCGCAGAGGATACAATCAGGCGGAAGCGCTCTCGAGGGAACTGGCTGCCTTGACAGGGATCCCTGTGCTTGCCGATTGGATCATTCGCGCGGAAAAAACAGCCCCCATGAAAGATTTAACTGCCCGCGAGAGACAAAATAATCTGAAAAGGGCTTTCAAAATCCGACGAAATGATGTAAAATTAAGTACAGTCATTATTATCGACGATATTTATACGACGGGCAGCACCATCGACGCCATGAGTCGTGAGCTGAAAAAAGCGGGTGTAGAACACATTTATTTCATGACTCTTGCCATCGGAAAGGGTGCATGAAAAAACAACAAAGAACGCTTCGGAATGGAGGTAACTATGAATGTAAGAAATTGCAGGAAATGTAATAGTCTTTTTAACTATGTCTCCGGACCGCCGATTTGCCCGGCGTGCAGGGAAAGGCTGGAAGAAAAATTTCAGGAAGTAAAGAAATTCATCCAGGAAAACGGTCATGCGTCGATTCCCCAGGTGGCGGAAGCATGCGATGTCTCCACGAACCAGATCCATCAGTGGCTCAGGGAGGAGAGATTGGAGCTTGCTGAAGGTTCCGGTATTACACTTACCTGTGAGACCTGCGGCACGACCATTTTGACGGGACGCTTTTGCAATAAGTGTAAGAACAGCATGGCAAATGAGCTTGGCGCCAGCATTAAAAAGCCCGAGGCTCCCAAGCCCGCACAGAAAAAGGACACGAAGGAAAACCCGAAAATGCGTTTCCTGGGCTAATCCTGTTTTACCGTGTTGTGATTGATTGGAGTTATTATGCTAAATGAAGAAAGAGTTGTTCTGATGACCAAGATGGC
>DETS01000091.1:0-8991 GCA_002361735.1 Lachnospiraceae bacterium UBA3282
ATACTATAAAAAAATATATATTAATAAATATAATGATGAATCAGGATATCATGTTGATGTAGATTTATGGTACTATAGTGGTAGAAGTGATTTGACATTACAACTTGATTTACGCCAAAAAGAAGAAAATGAATTAGAGGTTATAATTGATGATTTAAGAGTTTTATGAATCTTTTGCTTTGACAAAAGGGTGTCAACAGGTCCAATATATTGTGTAAATTAATTGGGTTTTTCGGCGGTCTAAATTGACCGCCGTATTTATTGTATGAAACTTAGTTAAATGGCACTACCCTACTATTACAGTAAACTTCGTATAAAGGCGGCAAGAAGATGCTGGAAACGGGGAGAGGTATGCCTATGACCTGTGCGGCAACCGCCTGCTCAAAGAGCAGTACAGCGGCGGTTGCGTTGACGTGACTGAAGGGTACCGCTATAATGAAAGAAACGAACTGACCGAGCGTATCAAGGCGGGGAGACTTACCACCTACCGCTATGACAGAAACGGCAGTATCGTCTCGGAAGAGGAAGAAGGGAGGAGAAGTGAATACCGTTACGACCTGCTGAACCGACAGATTTATGTCAGGACTCTGGACGGGAGAGAGCAGGAGAACAACTACGACGGGGAAGGCCTGCGAGCAGGGATTACTGAAAAAGGGAAGAAGACGACCTTCCTGTATCATAACGGGGAGATCCTGACAGAGTTTGATGGGGAAAGTGCGCCCGTAAAGAGGTATCTCAGAGGGATAGGTTTATCTCATGTACAGATGCGGGATAACGGCTACCATTCCTATCATCAGGATGAGCAGGGGAGTACAGCTTATATCACAGGGCAGGGCAGAGAGACCGAAAACATCTATCAGTATGATGCTTTTGGCAACCTCATAGAACAGAAAGCAACCATAGAAAATCGTATCCTGTATACGGGACAGCAGTACGATCAGGAGACGGGACAGTATTACTTAAGAGCGAGATTTTATAATCCTGTAGTGGGGAGATTCTTACAGGAAGATACCTATCGTGGGGATGGGCTGAACCTGTATGCTTACTGTGCAAATAACCCGGTGGTTTATTATGATCCGAGTGGACGGAATGAGTGCAAAACAGAGGGACAAACTAAACAGCCAAAAACGCAGGGGGATCAGATTGTTAATGGAGATGCTCCAGAAGTAAAGAAACCTTATGCGAATAGTAGACCAAGTTATGGAAAAGGTCAAGTTGAACAGGTTTGGGAAAACGCAAAAGATCCAGTAACAGGAAAGGTGTATGATCCTTCTGGTGAAGAAATAATATGGGATCCGACTAAACCGAGAAATGGACAATGGGATATGGGACACATACCAGAGGAAAAATATTCAGAGATGCATAAATTATATATGGACGGTGCAATTAGTAAAGAAGAGTTTTTAAGTTGGTATAGAAATTCTGATAATTATCGTCCAGAGTTACCTAGCACTAATAGAGGTCATAAATACGAGTGAGGTATATAAAATGAATGTGGAAAAAGCTGATTATGGAACTATAGTTAAGTTTGGAACTATGAATGATTTTAACGTAAAATTACAGATGGAAGGGAAAAAGCTGGATGAAGTGATAAACATCACAGATAAAGACGGGGTAAGCCTTCTTGAAAAAAGTCTGGTTGCAAGAAAATTTGATATAGCAAAAGAACTATTAGCAAATAATGCAAAGGTAAATAATATTTCAAAGGGCGGATGTAACGAGTTTCACTTCATTGCAAGTAATATCAATTTTGATGGTGCTTTAGATATTGCGAAAATTTTGTTAGATAGAGGAACATCTTTAACGGAAAAAGAAAAGAAATATGGTAATTCTGCATTTTATACCTTGTGTATGGAGGTATTCAAAGTGCGTTCTGTAGAAGGACTAAATTTTATAGAAAATTGTTTTGAAAACATACAAGATTATGATTCATGTAACAAAATGGGATATAGTATTAGAATGCTTATAAACGAAAGGGGAACGGATAAGCTAAAGCAGATGATGGAGAGTAAAGTATGAAGCAGAGTATGAATATGGGTGGATCAGTTGTCTCAAGGAACATTTTAGAAAAAAATTGTAGAATTAAGTGGCTTGGTAAAAATTATGCTGATGGCAGGGATAAGGAGATAACGGGAAAAACTGTTATCATTTTACCGCGACAATCATTTTTCACAGTTTGATACCAGACAGACCATATCAGGTACAGACGAATCATATGAGCTAGTACAGCTTTTAAGGTTGCTCTGATATGTTTGTGTCGTGCCGAAAAAATATGGATTTTATTGGCAAAAGCACAAGTTGCTGATATGTTGAATCAAAATCAGTATTACACTATTCTTCCAACGCTATATATAGTATAAAGTGAAAAAGGATAAAGAAAATAAAAACGATAAAAACGGAGGGACCTGCACATGGAGGAAAAGAATTTATCAGCGTATTTTAAGAGCATCGTCGATCAGGATCGCATTCATGTGGTGATCTGTAATCTGAAACATGAGATCATTTACATGAACCCGGCAGCCGTGAATCGGTATGAGAAGCGTGGCGGGGCCGCACTGGTGGGAAAGAGTTTGTTTGAATGCCACAACCCGCATTCCGTTTCGATCATCGAAAAGGTAGTGGCGTGGTTTGCGGAGAGTGTGGAGCATAACATCGTATACACTTACCGCAATGAGAAGGAGAACAAGGACGTCTATATGGTGGCGCTGCGGGATGAAACAGGAGCGTTGATCGGGTATTATGAGAAACATGAGTATCGGGATGCGGAGACGGGGACGCCGTGTACATACGGGACTTGACAGATACAGGCAGGTGCGCTAGTATGAATCTGTCATAATTCATAGTAATTAAGTAGACTACGGAAATACATCGACATGGCACGAAAAGCCAATGAGAACGGAAAACAGAATGGACGAAAAATTTATTGAAGTATCCCAATTATATAAAACCTTTTATAACAAGAAACAGCGAATCGAAGTCTTAAAGGGCATCGATCTTTCTGTGGAAAAGGGAGAAATCTACGGTATCGTCGGTTTCAGCGGCGCGGGAAAGTCCACGCTTGTCAGATGTATGAACCGTTTAGAGGAGCCGGACAGCGGCACGGTCAGGATCGGAGACAGCGAGATTACTTCGCTGGAAAAGGCAGCGTTAAACGAGCAGCGCAGAAAGATTGGGATGATCTTTCAGCAGTTTAATCTGTTTGATTCCATGACGGTGGCGCAGAATATTGCTTATCCTCTGAAGCTGACGGGGGTAAGCGGAAAAGAAGCAAATGAACGGGTGGACGAGATGCTTGCGCTTGTAGGACTTACGGAAAAGAAACGGGCATATCCGGGAGAACTGTCGGGCGGGCAGAAACAGAGAGTCGGCATTGCCAGGGCTTTGGCGAATCGTCCGGATGTGCTTTTGTCTGATGAAGCGACCAGCGCGCTGGACCCGCAGACGACATTGTCCGTGTTGGATCTTTTGAAAGAAATCAATGAGAAGCTGGGGCTGACGATCATCTTGATCACGCACGAGTTGGAGGTAATCAAATATGCCTGCCACCGGATGGCGGTCATGGAGGATGGGCGGATCTTGGAGCAGGGGCTTGTAAAGGATATTTTCCAAAATCCCCAATGCGAGACGGCAAGGAATTTTATCGGTGTCTATAACCAATTCAGAAGTGATAAGCAGGAGAAAATACAATGAGTCTGTACAAATATTCCTTTTGGGAAGTATTGAAGCATTCCTTCAGCGCGGAGGTTTGGGACAAGGTGCTGCCCGCCATCGGCGAAACGATGTATATGGTTGCGGTTTCTTCCGTTTTTGTTCTGATATTCGGCATTTTGCTGGGGCTGGTTTTGGTGATGACGAGTAAGGAGGGACTGGTGCCATGTACGGCGGTGCACAGTGTTCTCGGTGCGGTCATCAACTGTTTCCGTTCTCTGCCGCAGGTGATCATCATTATCGTGATGCTGCCCGTGGCAAGGGCGCTTGTCGGCAAATCCTACGGCTCCAATGCCTGTATTATCTCTCTGATCGCAAGCTGTGTGCCGCTATTTGCAAGATTGGTGGAGAGCAGTCTTTTGGAAATCGACAAGGGGAAGATTGAAGCGGCGAAGGCGATGGGAAGCGGAAATATGAAAATCCTGTTTACGATCATGGTGCCGGAGACGCTGCCGTCCCTGATTCGTGCCTTTACCAACGCGGTTGTGATCGTGATTTCCATGACAGCTCTGGCAGGCAGCTTCGGAGCGGGCGGAATCGGTTATGTGGCAGTCACTTATGGATATACGCGTTATCGGCATGACCTGTTGTTTGCGACCATTATCGTATTGATCGTGATTGTGCAGGCGGTGCAGCTTGTGGGGGATACCATTTCTAAAATGATCTTGAAGAAGAGGCATTTGATCTGAGTCAGTTGGTTTACATAACATTTATGACGCTTCGGCGTTTTAAATGAATATATTTTATAGGCCTGTCCGGTAGAAGAATACCGGCATGGACAGAGAGGAGAAATTATGAAAAAGAAACTGGCAACTTTATGTATGGCGGCATTGACGGTGTCGGCACTCCTTGCGGGCTGCGGTGATACGCAGGAACCTGCGGCACAGCCGGAAGCAGCAGTAGAGCAGCCTGCGGCGGATGAAGTCTTGGACAGTGAAGCAGAGGTCAGTGAGCCGGAGGCGGAGCCCGTGGAGGAAGAGAACACGGATGACGCGGCAGCGGCAGAGGGCGATCAGGTTGTTCTCAAGTGCGTGTGCGATTTGACGCCTCACAGCGAGATCCTGAACGCAGCGGCGGATCAGCTTGCGCAGGAAGGCATCAAGCTGGATATTGTTTCTACCACGTGGGATGCGACATGGAACGATATGCTGATAGACGGCGATATTGATTTCGCTTATTTCATGCATGTGCCTGCCATGGAGAGTATCGAAGAAGAAATGGGCGCGACTCTGTACAGCATGGGCGGCGTTCATGTGGAGCCTTACGCATGTTTTTCCGATAAATATACGTCTAAGGACGAACTTCCCGAGAACGCGGTGATTGCGATTCCCAACGATTCCTCCAACGAGTACAGAGCACTGAAAGTGCTTGAGAATGAGGGATTTTTGAAGCTGAATCCGGAAATGACGGCGATTGACGCGTCTGTTGATCAGGTTGAGGAATATACGATTCCGATTGAGATCGTAGAGATGGATCAGGCGAATATCATTCCTTCGGCGGCAGATTTTGATGCTTATTTTGTCAATGTCAACAGGGCGCTGGAAGCCAATATTGACACGACGGCTTATTTGATGAGAGAGGGCGAGGATTCCGAGTATGCCAATATCATTACCGTGACGGAGGCAAACAAGGACAATGAAGCGATCAAGAAGCTGGTGAGCGTGCTGCAGTCCGACGAGACGAAGAAATTCATCGAAGAAAACTTTAACGGCGCGGTGATTCCGGCGAAGCAGTAAGGGCAGGGATGTCTGCTGAATGATTTTGGAGAAAAACAGGAGGGATGACCATAATGGTCAACGCCCTCCTGTTTCTATCGTGTACAGCATGAAATAGGAATCACAACAGCTGAATCCCGTTCGCCAGCGCCTCTCTTGTCACATCCGCCGGCCAGAGGGAGCACTGCACCTCGCCGATGTGCGCCTTGCGCAGGAAAAACATACAGATGCGCGACTGTCCGATGCCGCCGCCGATGGTAAAGGGCAGGGTCTCGTCGATGATACCTTTCTGGAAAGGAAGGGCGGCCCGCTCAGGACAGCCTGCCTTCTCAAGCTGGGACAAGAGTGCGTCCTTATCCACGCGGATGCCCATGGAGGATAATTCCAGAGCAATGTCGAGCACGGGGAAGTAGACGAGAATGTCTGCATTCAGCGTCCAGTCGTCGTAGTCGGGCGCCCGCCCGTCGTGTTTTTGACCGGAAGCCAAAAGATCGCCGATCTGCATCAGGCAGACTGCGCCTTTTTCTCTGGTGATCAGGTATTCCCGTTCCTTGGGTGTGTTGTTCGGATAACGGTCCTCCAGTGCCTGCGTGGTGATAAAGTAGATATCGTGCGGCAGGATCTCGTCTATGTAATCGTATTGGATCGCCATGTACTTCTCAGTCTTTCGCAGCGCCTTATAGACCAATTTTACGGTCTCCTGCAGATAGTCAAGGCAGCGCTCCTCGCGGGAGATCACCTTTTCCCAATCCCACTGATCGACATAGATGGAGTGGATATTGTCGGTGGCTTCATCCCGGCGGATGGCGCTCATATCGGTGTAAAGCCCTTCACCGTGGGAAAAGCCGTACTTTCCGAGCGCCATGCGCTTCCATTTGGCGAGGGAGTGCACGATCTCAGCGGGAGCGTCCTCCTGTTCCTTGATGCCGAAGGTGACGGGGCGTTCTACGCCGTTTAGGTTGTCGTTTAGGCCCGAGGCAGGATCCACGAAAAGGGGTGCGGATACCCGCAGCAGATGGAGCCTTTCGGCAAGCTGTACCTGAAAAAAGTCCTTCACCGTCTTGATGGCGATCTGGGTATCATGCAGATTCAGCGCCGATTTGTAATTTTCGGGAATGATTAAATGTTCCATAGGTTACCTCTCTTTTTATGCGGGTCATGCGCCCACTTTTTCCTATTCTTTTATATTAAACGCTTTTTTAAAGAAGAAAGCAAGAAAAATCTATGGAAAGTTTCTGCGGCTGTCACAGCTTGTTGTATGTAGAGTACCATTAGGGTAAAATGGGACAGGACACATGGTGTCTCATGGGAAATACCGGGGCGATGCCTCTTTTATGTCCTGTCAACGAAAGGCATAAAGCGGTATTCTTGTTTTGAGAGGAGGTCGCGGATCAGTGGATCAGACAAAAATAGGAATGTTTTTCAAGGAACTCAGAAAAGAGAAAGAACTCACGCAGGAACAGCTTGCGGAACAATTCGGCGTGTCCAGACGGACGGTATCGAGATGGGAGACAGGCAGCAACATGCCCGATCTGGATATTTTGATCGAGATGGCTGATTATTACGAGGTGGAACTGCGGGAGCTGCTTGACGGAGAAAGGAAAGAGAAAAAGATGGAAAAGGATTTAGAAGAAACCGTATTGAAGGTGGCGGATTACAGCAATGATGTAAAGCAAAGAATCACCAGAAACATGCACTTCTTATTTATAGGAGGATTGGCAGCGGCAGTTTTACATCTGGTTTTAGTGTTTACGGATCATGCCGATAATTTTCTCGGCGGTTTCTGCCAGGGCGTGACACTTGGCATGATGATCGTCGGCGTGATCTTAACCAGTAAATATGCGGCGAAGATCAGAGTGTGGAAAAAGCGCCTTTTGACGGGAAATTTTATCAGGCAGTAACAAAAAATTCCGGAGACAACCTCGGATGTATGATTTGAGGGATGTTTCCGGAATTCTATTTTTACCAGGTCTTTTCTAAAGTGGTATTCCAGTCCAAACGGAACGGATTATCGTCGGCGGATTTGAGTGTTTCATAAATCTCGCGCCTCTCGTCGCTGCTTTCTTCCGACCAGTATTCGTATCCCGCGAAATAGCTCTCCATGAAGCCGTCCCAGGAATCAAAGGTTGTCTGGATGGTCTTTGCCAGTGTCAGCGATTGGTCCAGCGCTTCCTCCTCCGTATAATAGCCTGCAAGATAATAATACCCTAACAGCCACATGGCCCGGCTGTAATCCCAACCTGCCGCCGCGTCCTGCCCGTATTGTTCATACAGGGAAAACCACTCTGCATACTGTTTTGCCAGTGTCTCATCCAGATCAAAATTCTCAAGGATCGCTTCCGCCCGCTGCTCTTTTGGAACGTCTGCAAGGCCGAGTTCGGCAAGCGTTTCTAATTCTTCCCACAGAGGGATTCGATGCCCCTCGTCCATGAGCCACTGAAATGTCTCGTCGGCGGATGCGCGGTCGGTGACGCTCCAAGTATTTTCCAGAAGCATTTCGGCCTGCATTTTATTGACGGTATTTGCGGGGCCTCCGGTATAGACCGTGTAATCGCGGTTGTTTAATACGGTGAGGACCGCGTAGGTGTTGTTAAACCATTGCACCGTGTCGGAAGTTTTAACTTTACCCGCATTCAGACCGCATCCTGTCATGGTAAGCGTCAGGATCAGGATGAGGGAAACCGCTTTCAGGCAGGTCATTCGTATCTTTCTCATTTTCTTTTTCTCCGTTTTCTATTTATAATAAGAAGGAAACCGCTGCTCCGGCTATCATCAAAAGCAGTATAACGGCTGCGACGATCCTGACTACTTTTTGAGAAGCGACTTTCGGAAACACCTTTTTCACCAGATCATAAGGCGCTACCAGACAAAACAGTGCCAGCAGTCCGACAAGGATCATAAAAATTAGATCGATGCCGATGGAAAAAGCTTCATAAGATAATAGTATCATAATAAAAACCTCCTTAAAATATATTATTTTGATTAATAAAATTTCTGACCGATTTCTTGACCTTCTTTCATGATTCACACCGATTCCGCATTCCTTATGTATTACAAATGTATTCTATCTGTATTTTATGATTATACAGCAGCAATTTATAAATGTCAACAGTAACAAGGAAGCTGTTGACAAACAAATGTTCTAAAAAGACTTGCATATGGATTTTGTTTATGGTAATCTTAATACAAATAGAACATACGTTCCTACCTGGCGCAGGTTTTGACAGAGCTGTTTTCAAAAGCTGATTTGACAAATTAAGAGGGAAGTACGCCTGCTGTTTGGCTCTTTGGGGACGGAATGGGAGTGACGGGTGATGGAAGTAAGGATCGCGCCGCAGATGTCGGTGATGGAAAAACTGGAAATACTCGCAGAGGGAGCGAAATACGACGTGTCGTGCAGCTCCAGCGGCTCCTCCCGCGCTAATGACGGGAAGGGGATTGGCAATACCGTGGCGGCGGGATTGTGCCACAGCTTTGCGGCGGACGGCAGATGTATCTCCCTGCTGAAAATCCTTTTTACCAATGAATGTATCTACGACTGCCGCTACTGTGTCAACCGCCGCTCCAA
>DETS01000091.1:9261-22554 GCA_002361735.1 Lachnospiraceae bacterium UBA3282
GTCAACCGCCGCTCCAACGATGTGCCGCGCGCCTCTTTTACGCCTGACGAGGTCTGCGAGCTGACCATGGAATTTTACAGGCGCAATTATATAGAAGGTTTGTTTTTGAGTTCGGGTATCCTTTACAGCCCGAACTACACGATGGAGCTGATCTGCGAAACGGTGCACAGGCTGCGCACGATCCATCGGTTTCAGGGTTACATCCATATCAAGGCGATTCCCGGGGCGGATCCGCTGCTGATTCAAAAAGCGGGATTTCTGGCGGACCGCATGAGCGTGAATCTGGAGATGGCGACGGCGGAGGGGCTTAGAGCGATTGCGCCCAATAAGCACCGCAAAAATATTTTAGCGCCCATGCGCCAGATCCAGAACGGCATCACGGCAAACAAAAATGAAATTACCTTATATAAACACGCGCCGCATTTTTGTGAGGCGGGACAGTCCACACAGATGGTGATCGGCGCCCTGCCGGAGAGCGATTACCAGATCATGTCGGTAGCGGAGAACCTTTATGAGAAGTTTTCCCTAAAGAGGGTGTATTACTCGGCGTTTGTCAATGTGAATGAAGATAAGGAGCTGCCCGCCCTTTCCGGGGGACCGCCGCTCCTTCGCGAGCATAGATTATATCAGGCGGATTGGCTGCTGCGGTTTTATGATTTTAAAGTGGAGGAATTGTTGACGCAGCAGCGTCCTAATTTTAATATGGCGATCGACCCGAAGGCGGACTGGGCGGTGCATCATTTGGAACAGTTTCCGGTGGAGATCAATCGGGCGGATTATCATACGCTTTTGCGCGTGCCCGGGCTGGGAGTCAAGAGCGCCAGACGGATCGTGGCAGCCAGACGCTTTGGCAATCTGACCTTTGCGGACTTAAAAAAGATCGGTGTCGTCTTAAAGCGGGCGCTCTATTTCATCACCTGCAACGGCAGAATGATGTATCCCACGAAGATTGACGAGGACTATATCGTGCGAAATCTTGTGTGGCAGAATCAGATGGGCAGAGGGGAGAAGCTGCCGTTTCTGGCAGACGGTACGAGCTATCGGCAGATGTCGCTTTACGAGATACCAGCGTTTGATAGCGATAATGACCGGGTAAGTCAGTTTAAGGCGTTGCAGACAAGTGTAGGCTGACGCAGACGCAGCAGTCTGCATTTGCCAAGGATGACAGCATCTGAGATTTGGGAACGGACGCAGAGGATATCATATTATGGAAGAAAAGTATCTGATCTGCGAAGATTCGTTAGAAGGGATCTTCACAGGAATTTATGAAGCTTATGCCTTAAGGGAGGGGCATGAACATCTCCATCTGCAGATTGGAGAGGAAGAAAATCTGCGCTTATTTGCAACGTATGTGCATATTGTTCCCGATCCTGTCAAAACTGATAAGGTAGTAAGGACATTGCAGACAAGGCTGGGCGAGCATGTGTACCATTCCCTCTGCCGCGCAGCGGCCTCCTGCTATCCCGATAAGGGCGAGGCGGTTTATCAGACGGTAGTGGATGCGCTCACGGCGGGAAGCGGCAGACGGGTGATGGAAAACGTCAGGAACCCTCATGTGGCGAGGTGCTTTGAGCTGGCGCGGTTTACGGCAAATGAAGCGCACTATGAGATCGAGTTCATCCGTTTTCAGGAGCTTGCGGCGGGGAATGATGCGGGTGACAGCGTTCTTTTTGCAAAAATCGGACCGAAAAACAATGTGGTGCCCTTTGTGATGCCTCACTTTGCGGACAGACTGAGCATCGAAAATTTCATGATCCATGATGAGCATCGAAAACTTTTCGGGGTACATCCTGCGGGAGAGGAGTGGTATCTGGTGACGGCAGCAGCGGATTTTTTGCCCGGGGAGTCGGCATGGTCCGCAAAAGAGCAGGAATATCAGGAGCTGTTTCGGACCTTTCACCGCACGATTGCCATTAAGAGCCGTGAAAACAGGAAATTGCAGAGGCAGATGTGCGCTTATCGTTACCAAGATTATATGCTGGAATTTGAGCAAAAGCGATAAAATGCAGACTCGCGGGAACGGGAAAACCTGAGATAATAGGCAGTTTTCACAAAAAAGCTTTTGAAGCTCAAAATAATTATGTAAATTTATGCAGATTGCCCAAAATTGTATTCTAACAGAAACAAAATACCCTCTTTACAAATGAAAATATTGGAGTATAATCAACTCAAATGAGGAGCAAGAAAACGTTTTTCTATGATGTGAATGGAAATGAGGTGAAATTATGCAACACAAAATCAAATTGAGACCGGACGAGGTAAAGGACTTTGTCTCTGCTGCTACGAGGTGTGACTGCGATGTGGACATTTCCTACAACAGCTTTATCGTGGATGCAAAATCCATCATCGGCGTGCTGGGGTTGAATTTCAATCAGATTTTAACCGTTGCGTACAACGGCTACGATGCTGACTTTGAGAGACATCTCAGGAAATGGGCGGTAGCGGTATAAATTTCGGTCAAAGCGAACACATTGACTCCCTATGTAAGATAACGTAAGATTATCTTATGTAGGGAGTCAATTTTTTGCGCGCATCTGCTTATGCGCTTTAAAGGGAAGGTATTACGACATGGAAGTACGCATTTCCGTGCGGAGTCTGGTAGAATTTATCCTGCGCTCCGGCGATATCGACAATCGAAAAGCGGCGTCCGCCGGGGATGCGATGCAGGAGGGCGGACGGATCCACCGTATGATTCAGCGGCGGATGGGACCGGAGTATCGGGCGGAGGTTGGACTTCGCTATGTCCATGACGCGGGGGAGTACGAGATCGTCGTGGAGGGCCGCGCCGATGGCATTATTACGGAAGTCGTCAGGGAAGCGTTACCGCAGCCGGCGATCGAGGAGAAAACAGACGACAGTGAGGCACGCCTGACCGTGACACCGGGACAGGAGCAGACGATACAAAAAGTTACGGTAACGATAGACGAGATCAAAGGAACGTATCATGATTTAAAGAAGATGAAGGGACCCGTCCCCGTACATCTGGCGCAGGCCAAGTGCTATGCTTATATCTATGCGGAACAAAACGGCCTTTCCGATATTCGGGTGCGCATGACCTACTGTCATATGGAGACAGAGGAGATCCGCTATTTTTATGAAGACTATACTTACATAGAATTGAAATGTTGGTTTGAAGATGTGATGGAGCAGTACCGCAAGTGGGCGGATTACAGCTTTCAGTGGCAGAAACTGCGGCAGACGTCCATCAAAGAGCTGGAATTTCCCTTTTCCTACAGAGAGGGACAAAAGGAACTTGCCGGGGACGTCTATCGGACGATTTACCATAAAAGGAAGCTTTTTATCGAAGCGCCGACCGGGGTGGGCAAGACGATTTCTACTGTCTTTCCCGCAGTGAAGGCGATGGGCGAAGGGCTTTGTGAAAAAATATTTTACCTGACGGCTAAGACCATCACCCGCACGGTAGCGGACGATACCATCACAATCTTGCGGGAGCAGGGACTCAAGCTGAAAAGTGTCATATTGACCGCTAAGGACAAAATCTGTTTTCTGGAGGAAACCGCCTGTAATCCTGTGTCCTGCCCCTATGCAAAAGGGCATTACGATAGGGTAAACGAGGCGATGTATGACCTGTTGACTCATGAGGACAATTACACCAGAGAGGCGATAGAGACCTATGCCGAGAAGCATCGGGTCTGCCCCTTTGAGCTGTGTCTGGATATGAGTCTCTTTGCGGATGCCGTGATCTGCGATTACAATTACCTCTTTGATCCGCATGTTTATCTGCGGCGGTTTTTCTCGGAGGGGATACAGGGCGAGTATGTCTTTTTGGTGGACGAGGCGCATAATCTGGTAGAACGGGGCAGAGAGATGTACAGCGCCGTGCTGTGTAAAGAAGACTTTCTGGAGCTGAAAAAGCTGGTAAAGCCTTATGATGAGCGTATTTCCAAGAATCTGGATAAGTGCAATAAGGAGCTGCTTGCCCTGAAAAGAGAGTGCGGAGACTGCCGTGTGGAGACGACGATCGAGGGATTGGTGCGCGCATTGATACGGCTGGGCGGGGCCATGGAAGATCATCTGGAGGACCGGGAGGACAGCCCTGTGCGGGAGGAGATCCTTGCGTTTTATTTTGAAGTATCTCATTTTCTGGAAATGTATGAGCTGGCGGACGAAAATTATATGACCTATTCGGAATTGCGGGAGGATGGCAGTTTCATCGTAAAGCTGTTCTGCGTGAATCCCGCGGTCAATCTGAAAAACTGCATGATGCGCGGCAGGAGCACGATCCTGTTTTCAGCCACCCTTCTGCCCATTCAGTATTACAAGACCCTTCTGGGGGCGGAGGAAGGCGACTATGAAGTCTACGCCAGATCGGTCTTTCGGCCGGATAAGCTGGGGCTGTATATCGGCAGCGACGTGACCAGCCGCTACGCGCGCAGGGGGGAGGCGGAGTATTATCGGATTGCGTCCTATCTGCACCAGGTGATCAGCCAAAGACAGGGGAACTATCTGGCTTTTTTCCCTTCTCATGCCTTTTTACAGCGGGTCTACGAAATCTATCAGACACAGTTTAATGAGGCGGGAGAGGTGGAATGCGTCTTGCAGGAAAGCCATATGAACGAAGAGGCGAGAGAGGCGTTTTTGAACCGCTTCCGCGGGAATGAAGATTGTGACCTGCAAAGTTTGATTCAAATGGAAATCGAGGAGGAGGACGAGAGCAGCCTTCTGGGGTTTTGTGTGATGGGCGGGATTTTCAGCGAAGGAATCGACTTAAAGAATGACAGCCTGATCGGCGCGGTTATTGTGGGAACGGGCATTCCTCAGGTCTGCCATGAGAGGGAGATCCTGCGGCGGTATTTTGAGAACCGGGGAGAGAACGGTTTTGATTATGCTTACCGCTATCCCGGTATGAATAAGGTGCTGCAGGCGGCGGGCAGGGTAATCCGCACGGAGGAAGATTTTGGCATTGCCGTATTGCTCGACGAGAGGTTTCTTTCACCGGCTTATCGACAGCTTTTTCCAAGGGAATGGCAGAATTGGCAGGCGATTACAGTTGACCAAATAGGTCGAAAAGTGGAACGGTTTTGGGATGAGTGGCTGTAAAGAGCGTATTTTGCGGGAGACTCAATAAGTCAACGCAAAAAGAAGGCAGATACGGATCACGGGGCAGCGGCAGCAGGATTGACCTTTCGCGTCAAGGGACAAAATGTGATTGACTCTGAGAAAACAAGATTCGACATAAACGGTCAATTATTTTTCGTAAAAAAATCCTCTTTCGACAAAAAGGTGATAGGAAAAAACGAATATGACAGACAAATTAAGATATAATTACACGACATATGACAGGATGTGACGAAGCTGTCAATGTGGATAACTTTGTGGAAATTGGGGATTTCTCGACTCCCAATGGGGTGTTTTTGAAAAAATAGACAGCAAAATTTGTGGAAAAGTCGATACACGGATTTTAGTTTACAAAACTGCCAACCTGTTTGGTCAATTTCTGTCGCCGGGGGTTCGCAAGAAGATATTTGACGCGATATGGCAATTAGTGGTATACTGGTGCAGGATAAACTACAAGATATTGATATTAACATTTTATTGGAGGAAATGGCAATGTGGGCTTTTGAAAGTGTATTTTATCAAATATATCCGTTGGGGTTCTGCGGAGCACCTTTTGAGAACGACGGGCAGCTGACGCATCGGATCCTGAAGGTGAATGACTGGATCCCTCATATGAAGAAACTGGGGATCGACGCGATTTACTTTTCCCCGGTTTTTGAGTCGGATACGCATGGTTATAATACGAGGGATTATCACACCATCGACTGCCGCCTGGGAACCAACGAAGATTTTAAGGCGGTCTGCGATAAGCTGCATGAAAATGGCATCAAGGTGGTGTTGGATGGGGTGTTCAACCATGTGGGAAGAGGCTTCTGGGCATTTCAGGATGTGTTGAAGAATCGCGAGAACTCGCCCTATCTTTCCTGGTTCAACATCAATCTGGGAGGAAATTCCAACTATAATGATGGTCTGTGGTACGAGGGTTGGGAAGGAAATTACGATCTGGTGAAGCTCAATCTGCGTCACGGCGATGTGATAGGCCACATTCTGGACAGCGTAAAGGGATGGGTGGAGGAATTTGATATCGATGGTCTGCGTCTTGATGTGGCTTACTGCTTGGATCATGATTTTGTCAGGAGGCTGAGGGCGTTTACAGACAGCTTAAAGCCTGAATTTTTCTTATTGGGAGAGATGCTGCACGGCGATTACAACCAGATGGTCAACGACCAGATGCTGCACTCCTCCACGAATTACGAATGCTACAAGGGGCTGTTCTCCAGCTTCAACAGTATGAATATGTTTGAGATCAATCATTCTCTGCTCCGACAGTTCGGACCGGAAAACTGGTGCCTCTACCGTGGCAAGCATCTGCTTTCCTTTGTGGATAACCATGATGTGAGCCGTATTGCCAGCAACTTGACAAACGAAAAGCATCTGCCGCTCATCTATGCGTTATGTTTCGGTATGCCGGGCATCCCCTGTGTGTACTACGGCAGCGAGTGGGGCGCAAAGGCGAATAAGAGCGAGGGAGACCCTGCGCTGCGCGCCTGCTTCGAGGAACCGGTGTGGAATGAACTCTCCGAATGGATCAGTAAGCTTGCCGAGGCGAAAAAGGGATCAAAGGCGCTTAACTACGGCGATTTCAGATCTGTGGTACTGACCAATAAACAGTGTATCTTTGAAAGAAAATGCGACGGAGAGAGAGTGCTGGTGGCGATCAATGCGGACGGGGAGGAGTATACCGCGCACTTTGACGCGGGCTGCGGCATGGCAGTCGATCTCATTACCGGGGAGGGCCACGATTTTGGCGGCGGCAGCACCCTGCCCGCCTACAGCGCGTACTTTTGGCGGATGGAACACTAACAGTTCAGCACACGCCATTCGCAAAATCGCGCCGTTGGCGCTTTTCGCTGCTTTGCAGCTTCTTTTGCTCATGTACGGGCGCTCCCTCAGAGCAGCATCTGTCTGTCAAATTCATGCAAGCATGATTTGCCAGGCAAATGAAGCTCTGGCTGAACTTATAAAAATATCTTGACAAAAGATGCTGCAAGGCTTAAGATAGCAAAAGTATCACATGAAAATCTAAGGAAAGGAGGTATTCACATGTTTAACAGGAAGTTTGATAAAACAGCCGATCATGGCAGACAGACAAATAGAAACAGATTACGTGAAATTACCTCCGCATATATAGAAATCGGCGGGGTCAGGGTTCATTGACCTGATCAGTCGATAAAAGGATATGCCGGCTATTGTGCTATTTATGGGGCTGTGGTGATTTTACCACAGCCCCTCGTTTTATGCGTAGGCACGCATATGGAATTTTGCTGTTTTACAGCGTGCTAGCCGTGCGGCGAGTAGGGGGAAAATCTTTTCTATTCAATTATATGCGGGGTTAACGGGGGAACAATATTATGAAAAAGATATCAAGTTACATATGGGAATACCGCCTTTCTTATCTGGTAGCCATTCTGTCACTTCTGATCGCGGTCACGCTCGACATGCTCTCGCCGCGGCTGATGGCTAAGATGGTAGACGAGGTCATCGTGGGCGGCGACAGGGCAAAACTGCCCCTGATGCTTTTGGGCTTTTTGGGGATCGGACTGGGAAGATGTATCTTCCAGTATGCCAAGGAGTATACCTTTGACAAGAACGGCGTTAAGATTTCAGGGGATATGCGGCGGGATCTGTTTCGTCATGTGCAGGGGTTGTCGGCGGATTTCTTTGACAGGACCAACACGGGGGAGCTGATGGCGCGCGTCAAGGAAGATGTGGACCGTATCTGGGATGCGCTGGGCTATGTGGGGATGCTGTTGATCGAAGTGATTTATCACACGGCGATCACGCTTGCCAGCATGTATCTGCTCAACTGGCGCATGGCGATCCTTCCCACGGCGGCGATGATCCTGTGCGGTTCCATCGCTGTCATCATGGAACGGAAGCTGGGGAAGGTCTACGAGGACATCAGTGAGGAGAACGCCGCCCTCAATACGGTGGCGGAGGAGAATCTGGCGGGGGTGCGCACGGTGAAAGCATTTGCCAGGGAGAAGTTTGAAATCGGTAAATTCCTTTCCCATAATAAGCGCTACTATGAACTGAATATGCAGCAGTCCAAAGTTTTTGTCAGATACTATCCCTGCTTTACGGTCGTGACCAGAGTATTGCCGTTATTGACTATATTGGTCGGTGGAAAACTTGTCATTGAAGGCGGGATGACGCTCGGGCAGTTGACGGCGTTTGTAGAGTATTCCGGCAGTATTGTGTGGCCCATGGAGATGCTGGGGTGGCTGACCAACAGCTTCTCCGCGGCGGTGGCATCCAACAAAAAGATCAAGAAACTCTATGCGGAAAAACCCACGGTCACAGAGGTGACCGAACCGGTCAAGTTGGAAAAAGTAAGAGGAAAAATCTGCTTTGCCAACGTTTCCTTCCACAAGGCGGATCAATATGAGATCCTTCACGATATCTCCTTTACGGTGGAGGCAGGAAAGACCCTGGGCATCATGGGTGCGACCGGCGCGGGCAAGACTTCCATCGTCCAGCTTTTGCAGCGGATGTATGACGCCACGGGCGGCGCGATCTATCTGGATGACGTGGATATCAGGAAGCTGTCCTTGGAACAGCTGCGCACGAGCATCAGCTTTGTGATGCAGGACGTCTTCCTTTTTTCCGATACCATTCAGGAAAACATCAAGCTGGGCAAAAAAGATTATATCGATTTTAAGACGGTCAGGCGGGCATCTACGCAGGCGCAGGCGAGCGAATTTATCGAGCGCATGGAGGAGCGGTATGACACGGTCATCGGTGAGCGGGGCGTCGGACTTTCCGGCGGGCAGAAGCAGCGCATCAGCATTGCCAGGGCGCTTGCCAAGAAGGATCCGATCCTGGTGATGGACGATTCCACCTCGGCACTCGATATGGAGACGGAGCACCTGATCCAGCAGACCTTAAAGACGCTTGACCATACGACAAAGATCATTATCGCGCACAGGATCAGCGCGGTGCGAAATGCAGACGAGATTCTGGTGCTTGCGGACGGTGCGATCGCGGAGCGGGGCACGCACGAGACGCTGCTGGCAAAGCGGGGACTCTACTATGAGACTTATCAGTCTCAGTATGGGGAACTTTCAGCGGCAGAGACGAATACAGAGGCAGACGATGGAATGGATGCAGGAAATGCGGAGGGCGGACAGCATGCAGATGCGAACGGTGTAACGGATACATCGGAAACGAATATAGAGCGGCGGGAAAAACAGACAGGAGGTGAAAACAATGTCCTTCAATTCGTATAAAGACGACGAAGTCAGCACACAGCGGAGCAAGGCGCAGACCCTTAAACGCCTCTTTTCCTATTTACTTGCCTACAAGTGGCAGATTATTCTGGTGCTTCTCATTATGGGCTATGGTGTGGCGGTGAGTCTGGTCAATCCGCTGATCATGGAGTCGGCAACCGATGACTACATCAGTCAAGGCGATTGGCAAGGACTTTTGCGCCTGCTTTTGTTCGCACTTGCCATTAACCTGTTTCTGGTGGTCACGGTAAAGCTGAGGATGTATATCATGGCGAAGGTCTGCAACAATATTTTGCTCACGATCAGGCAGGAACTTTACACGCATATCCAGAAGCTGGATTTTGCCTTTTTTGACAGCAGACCCACAGGGAAAATCCTCTCCCGCATCATTGGAGATATCAATTCCCTAAAGGATGTGCTCTCCAATTTTGTGACCACGCTGATTCCGGATATGCTGACGGTCTTTGCGGTGGTGGCGATCATGGTCGCAAAGAATCCTAAACTGGCGCTTGCCTCTTTGATGACGATTCCCTTTATGACGGCGGGCATCCTGTTCATCCAGATAAAGGCGCATCCGCGTTGGCAGCTTTTCCGCAAGAAATCGGCGAATCTCAATGCCTTTATCCATGAAGATATGGCGGGGATACGCATTATCCAGAGCTTCCACGCGCAGGAGGAGACGGAAAGCACCTTTGACGAGCTGTTAACGGAACATCGGGAGAGTTTCTACGGTGCGGTGCGCATGAGTGATGCCTTTGGGTCGGTGATCGACCTTTCCTGGGGAGTCGGCTGCATCCTCCTGTACTTTACGGGCATCGTGGTGCTGGGCGTGGAACATGTGAGTGTGGGAACCTTTATTGCGTTCGGAACCTACCTGAATATGTTTTGGCAGCCCATTCATAACTTAAGCAACTTTTATAACCAGTTGGTGACAAACATTGCGGGCGCGGAGCGCATTTTTGAGATTCTGGATACGCCGCCTGCAATCGCGGACGCGGAGGGCGTGACCGAAATGCCGCCGATCCGCGGAGAAGTGACTTTTGATAACGTGACGTTTTCTTATGATGATAAAGTCAAAGTGTTGGACGATGTGAGTTTTCGCATCAAAGAAGGGGAGACCATTGCACTGGTGGGACCCACCGGGGCGGGAAAGTCCACCATTGTCAACCTCATCAGCCGTTTCTACGATGTGCAGGAGGGTGTGGTGGCGGTGGACGGCCACGATGTCAAGAAAGTGTCGATTGAGAGCCTGCGCAGGCAGATGGGGATCATGACGCAGGATAACTTCCTCTTTTCCGGCACCATCCGTGAAAATATCCGCTACGGGAAGCTCGACGCGACGGAGGAGGAGATCGTGGCAGCGGCTAAGGCGGTCAATGCCCACGACTTTATCATGAAGCTGGAAAAGGGGTATGACACGGAGCTGACGGAGCGCGGCGGCGGTCTCTCCATCGGGCAGAGGCAGCTTTTGGCATTTGCCAGAACCATGGTTTCCGATCCGAAGATCTTGATCCTGGACGAAGCAACCTCCAGCATCGACACGAAGACGGAGCTTTTGGTGCAGGAGGGGATCGAGCATCTGCTGGCGGGCAGGACGTCCTTTGTCATCGCGCACAGGCTTTCCACCATCCAGAAAGCGGACCGTATTTTTGTGGTGGACGACGGCAGGATCATCGAGGAGGGGAATGCCGAGGAGCTGATGGCGAAGAAAGGCGTCTACTATCGGCTTTATATGGCGCAGTTTCATGCTTCCTAATAAGGAAGATTTCTGTATGTGACAGGGAAAAGGTACAAAATGGGAGAAAATATTTCGGATAAAATGCCCTATTTCGCTAATTTGATTGACATTGCAAAAAATTGCTTTATAATTTAAGTTGATTACTTAAAATTAACCTGTTTCCAAGAAACATGGTTTCACGGCAGGAAGGCGAAAAGAGGGATCATCATGGCAAAAGCGGTTAGAATGGCAGATATTGCAAAGGTCATGGGCGTGAGTACGGTGACGGTGTCAAAGGCGCTCTCAGATCAGAAAGGCGTCAGCGAGGAGTTACGTGTAAAAATCAAACAGAAAGCCGAGGAACTGGGTTATCAGTCCGTGTCTTTGCGCTATAAAGAGCGGGCGCAGAACACAAGCTATACCTTTGGTGTGATCGTGTCGGACCGTTTTCTTGCCAAGTATGAATCCTTTTATTGGAATCTCTATCAGGAGGTGGCGACTGCCGCTGTACAAAAGGGCTGCTTTACCATGCTGGAGGTTTTGCAGGCGGAGGATGAGGAACGGCTGGTGATGCCCAAGCTTCTCGGAGAAAAAAAGGCGGAAGGGCTTATCATCATCGGCAGACTGCAGCGTCCTTATCTGGATCGGCTGATCGATCAGCTTGACATTCCTTTCATCCTTCTTGATTTTGCGGATCAGAACAGGGATTACGACGCAGTCATCTCCAACAGCTATTTCGGGATGTATCGGATGACAAATTATCTGTTTGAGATGGGGCATACAAAGATTGCTTTTGTCGGAAATGTCCACTACACGGATTCCATTACGGACCGCTATTTCGGATATGTGAAATCCTTAAGCGAGCATGGCGAGGAAGTGCGTAGGGATTGGCTGCTGTATGACAGAAATCCGAAGACGGGGAGGTCTGATATCAATTTTGAGATCGAACTGCCAAAGGAGATGCCGACTGCCTTTGTCTGCAACAATGACGTGGCGGCGGCGATGCTCGTCAACAAACTGGAGGAGGCGGGCTATCAAGTGCCGCAGGATATTTCCGTGGTTGGGTATGATAACTACCAGCCGCCGGGGTTGTGCGGCGTGCGCATCACCACCTATGAAGTAGATATGCCGGAGATGGCAAAGCAGGCAGTGAAGACCCTGATCCGCAAGGCGTCAGGGGAGCATTACAAGCAGGGAGTTACCATTGTGGACGGCAGGATCGTCTACAAAGACAGTGTGAGAAACGTGGGGTTAGTGTGAAGCCGCCTCTCTGTATGCTTGCGGCGTGGTGCCGTATTCCTTTTTAAATAGGTTGATGAAATGATTGGTGCTCTCGTAGCCGACAGCCAGTGCGATCTCATGGATCTTTTTGTCGGTGGAGAAAAGAAGGTTGACTGCTGCGGTCAGCCTTTTTTGATTCAGGTATTTTAAGGGCGGCATACCGAAGGCGGCGGAGAAGCTGCGGCAGATATGGTACTTGTTCATGTGATACCGCGCCTCCAGATCACTCAGCCGCAGGGGTTCCGTGTAAAAATGATCCAGATAGTGCCGAAGTTCCAGAAGGTAGGGCGCAAAGTTTTCTTTCACATCTTCTTCGGGAAGGAGGTCTGTAAACAGCTCCGTGATAATGGCGGTGATCAGACCTGCATCTCTCAGTTTATTTCTCAAGTTCCCGTCTGTGTTTCCGCTGAGAAGCTGACGGATGTTCCGCAGAAGCGTGCCGTGCGGATCCGGCTGCGCCAGCAGAAAGGTCTCAAAGGGAGTCAAAGACTCATAAACGGGGAAAAGCCCCCCCCGTAACGCAAAAACGATATAGCGCCAGGGAAGCTGTTCCGCTTTCAGGGAAAAAGGAACGTTGCTGCAATCCAGATAGAGCAGACTGCCTGCCTGCAGCGTATGGCTGGCGCCGTGGATCGAAAAGCTGCCGCTGCCTTCTTTGGTATAGAGGAGCATGCGGCAGTCCAGAGGCTGATAAGAGAGCGTAAATTCTGAGGAAATCTCAATATTGCCGCCGCTTAATACGGCAGGCAGCTGCCCGGCAGCCGCTTCGCAAGGCTCGTAAAAGATACCGGCAAAGTAGGAGTTCTCGGGAAGGGATTCCGGGAGGTTGTCCGATTGCAGCGTCACCGCTTTTTGATAGGAGAGGAGGAAGGACATAAACTGCACCTTTCTAATATAATTAGTTATTTTTTAGCTAAACAATGATTCTGCTATTAGTTTAATATGTAAAAAACCAATTATTCTATTGCTATAACTCACAAAAATGAC
>DETS01000123.1:0-7871 GCA_002361735.1 Lachnospiraceae bacterium UBA3282
CAGGACGGACACATAATCACATCATATTTTAAGAGATCGATCTGCTCATATCTGGGGCGCAGATCAAGATCGCTCCCCGCCAACTTTGCTTTCCCGATTTTGACGGTCCTCGCTTTAAACTCTCTATCGCAAAGCGGGCAGGTAAAGGATTTGTCAAAGAGGAAATCCTGCTCCTGCACCACGTGTGGCGCGGCTTCTCCGCCTTCTCCGTCTTCCGCCTTTTTGGGGGTCTCATAGAGATCCATCCCTTCCAGATTACTCAGTCCAAACTGCTCTAACCCCGACAAAAGTCCTGCCATTTGTTTATCCTCCACCCTTATTCGTTCAATTATAGCCCTTCAATTATACACTATTTTTCTGATTTCGGCAATACATAGGAGCTCTTAAGTGACACAATTCTGTTAAAAACGAGCTTTCCCGGCTTGGAATCCTTGCAATCCACACAGAAAAATCCCTGTCTGACAAACTGAAAACTCTCGTACGCCTTCGCATCCTTCACCGACGGCTCGATCCGACAATCTTTTAAGACCTTAAGCGACTCGGGATTTAAGTTAAGACTGCCGTCCTCGTTATAGACACCCTTCTCCTCATCGATGATATTCTCATAAAGCCTAACCTCCGCCTGTACGGACTCCGCTGCGGACACCCAGTGAATGGTTCCCTTGACCTTTCGTCCGTCGGGGCTGTTCCCGCCCCTGGATGCCGGGTCATAGGTACAGTGCACCACCGTCACCTTTCCCGTCTCATCCTTTTCATACTCGGTGCATTTCACGAAGTAGGCACCCATGAGCCGCACCTCGTTGCCCGGAAAAAGCCGGAAATACTTCTTCGGCGGTTCCTCCATAAAGTCCTCCCGCTCAATGTAGAGTTCTCTGCTAAACGGCACCTCGCGGGAACCGAGGCTCTCGTTCTCCGGGTTATTCACCACGGGCAAAAGTTCGCTCTGTCCTTCGGGATAATTGTCTATGATTAGTTTGACCGGATCGGTCACTGCCATGATCCGCGGACGCTTCAATTTCAGATCCTCCCTGATGCAATACTCCAGCATGGAATACTCTGCCGAGGAATTTGCCTTGGAGACTCCGCACAGATCTACAAACAGTCGAATGGATTCCGGGGTAAAGCCGCGTCTTCTGAGAGCGGCGATAGACACCAGCCTCGGATCATCCCAACCGTCCACAATACCGTCTTCTACCAGTTTCTTGATATAGCGCTTACCGGTGACTACATTGGTCAAATACATTTTTGCAAACTCGATCTGCTTGGGCGGATGCGGATACTCCAACTCCGTCACCACCCAGTTATAGAGCGGTCTGTGATCTTCAAATTCCAAGGTACAGATGGAGTGCGTGATGCCTTCGATCGCGTCCTCGATCGGATGCGCGTAATCGTACATCGGATAAATGCACCATTTGTCACCCGTATTCTGGTGAGACAAATGTGCCACCCGGTAAAGGATGGGATCGCGCATATTGATGTTAGGCGAGGACATATCGATCTTTGCTCTGAGCGTCTTTTCCCCGTCCGCGTATTTTCCTTCTTTCATTTCGGTAAAGAGCCGCAGATTTTCCTCCACACTGCGCTCTCTGTTGGGATCGTCTCTCCCCGGCTCCGTCAGAGTTCCGCGGTATTCCCGCATCTCGTCCGCCGTCAGGTCTGAGACATACGCCTTTCCCTTTTTGATCAGTTTGACCGCACCCTCGTACATCTCATCAAAATAATCGGAGGCAAAAAAGAGTCTGTCCTCAAAATCCGCTCCCAGCCACTTCACGTCAGCCTTGATGGACTCCACAAACTCGCTCTTTTCCTTGGTGGGGTTCGTGTCATCGAAGCGCATATTAAATTTGCCGCCGTACTGCGCCGCCAGTCCCGAATTTAAAAGAATGCTCTTGGCATGACCGATATGCAGATACCCGTTGGGTTCAGGCGGGAATCTGGTGTGCACCGTATCATAAACACCCTCCGCCAGATCCTTTTCGATGATCTGCTCGATAAAGTTCTTGGATTCTTTGGCTTCCACTTTTTCTCTCCTCTATTGATTGACATAAGGGCAAAATCCCACCTTGTGGAATCTTGCCCCATCACCGTCTCTGCGTTTTACCGCGTGTTAATCTTCCTCGTCATCCACTACCGCAGCAATCCCGGAAACCACCGAAGATACCACGGAAATCACGACAGGAATAATGACTGCCACAAAAAAACCGCCCAATAACAATGTGAATCCCATAACAAATGCCCCCATTCCGAGACGTACTGGCGCCTCTTTCCTTCCTGACACTTTCTCTAACAAAAAAACACTGTACAAGAATAATTATACACATTTTCAAAAAAACTGCAAGACCCGACACGAAATCCCGGATCATCTGCATTGTTACAGATTCGCCATAAAATCAGTTATCACTGTGGTTCTGGGGACAGTGTTTTCTTTTCCTCGTATGTCTTGAAGAAAATATCCCGTTCTACCACATAAATATCATGCTGATCGTCGTTTCGCACCGCCAGATAATCTCCGGGTTTCCCCAACATATACTTCTTCTCGTCCCAGGCGGTAAATACCTTGACTCTTTCAGTCAATTCTCTGGCATAAATCTGTCCGCCGCCGTTTGCAATACACATTTTTGCGTGATCGATCAGTTTCATGACCTCTCCCGTGGAACGATCATGTACCGTCGGTTCATACAACAAATCGCACTGGCTATGATGTTCACATTCGTGATAGGGCTCCTGTGTTGCCTCATACGTTCTGGCAAAGCGCTCTCTGCGGTTCGGATATACCTCCCCTTTGATCCCCACCATAATGATCAGATCTTCCTCCACCACCATATCCACATCCCCTTCCAGCGTACGGATCGTGATCGGGGTACCAAGCGGCAGCACATCCTTTGCTTCCACATAACCGAGCGGAATCCTCCTTTTTACATAGGAACTCATCTCTGTAAGATCGATCTCATATTGTTTCGCATAAATGATCTGACAATGATCGAAATAGTCATTGAGCCGTTCGCTGAAAAAAGCCTCCGAGTGAAGTGTCGGATAAGCGTCTTCATAGAGCGCCATATTGATGAAACCGCCCGCTTTCTCCCGGTGCCCGCCGCCGGAACCGACTCCCTCCGCCAAAAATGCCGCCAGATCGTTGGCTTGTACCTCTTTCACACAACTGCGGACCGAGAATTTATAACCATCCATTGTCTCATTATAAACGACACAGCAATAAACCTCCGCCACCTGAATCAGAAAATCGCTGATCAAGCCTAAAATATTCGGATCGCAGGGTTTTGACTTAATGATCGCATAGTGATAGTCATCATTATAAATATGGCGGATCATCGCCACCCCTGCCACTTCCATTTCCTGCAGGGATAGATTGGAATTACGGAACAAAGTGACCAGCGTCTTATCCACGGGAACCGCCTCCCGCATATCCATGTCAAGCGGATTAAAGATTTCCGCAAACTGATTCGTATCCGTAAACAGACCATAGTATAAAGCTGTGCCCAGTCTACCGTCTTTGATCTCATAACCGGCTTTGCACAACAACTGCCATACCAGCGTAGAACAGCTCCCCACATGAGGATTGATCTCACTTAGCTGCGGCTGTACCGTTTCGATCTGGTGATGGTCGATGACCGCCACCTGCTGCGCCGGGATCTTTACGACATTGCCTGCGCCATACTGACAGTCCACCGTGATCAAAAGTCCCGGCAGCTTCCCGCCCGGCTGTTCCTGCACATATGCCGCCGTATCTTCTATATGCGTGATGGGAATTTCCAAATGTTCCAACATCAACAACAGATTCGGCTTTTGTATCTTATTTTTGCCGCCATAAATCAGCTGCGCCCGCCTGCCCTTAGATTCAAAATAGCGGCAGAGTCCAAACCCTGCCGCTATAGCATCCGCATCCGGATTATCATGACACTGGATTGTGATCGGATCATATTCTGTCAGTTCGCTCAGTTTCATATTCTCTCCATTTTGTACATTTTGTCGCAATCACGCGTTTTCTTTTCCTATCCTCTGTCAGGTTCTCCCGCATTCATATCCGTATACATATCCAGAAGCCCCACCGTCTCCGAGGCAGGTCTCCCGTACATATTGCAGCATTCGTGCGAGACGCTCTTTTGCTCCTCGCTCTGTTCGTCAAAATTGACGCTCATACGATACACACCCTGTGTGGATTCCGTATCCAGATGCCGCATGATCTCCTCGATCATCGCCTCGTCCCGATCCCTTTTCTCATCCATCATTTACGTCCTCCTGCCTCAAATGAATGCAGAGAATGCCGTTTTTCACGTTACCATAAATAGCTTCCCGCAATTTCCCATAAATAGCCGTATTCCTTATCTATTCTTTCAAGGATCCTGCTCCAATCCTCATCTCCCATAGCAAAGAGCGCCGTCTTCGGTTCCACATACTGCTTCACCTGCCCGGACAAAGGAGCCAGATCGATCTCACCCCTGACCAGCACAGCCTGCTCCCCATCTGCCAAAAGCCGAACTTCGTCAAGCTCCAGATCAAAGCTTTCTCCCCGTTTGACATGGGAAAAATCTCCCGCCGCTTCCAACGCAAACTCCGTTCCCCGGATATTGGCGGATGCTTTCGCCTGAAAGCTGTTTTTGGGTCCGTCGTAATCAAAATCCCCTTCCAACTTTACCGTATGCTTTACATCGTTTTGTAAAAAGCTGTATTTTGCTTCCGATTCCATGCGGTATTCACCCTGCTCCAGACTGCGGACCAGCTGCCAGACGATTTCCTGCTCTCTGGCCGTCTCCGCTTCCTTATTGTCAAAGAAAATCCGTCCCTGCATTTTTTCCAGGCTGTTTTCCCCACCCAGAAAATAGATGTCACCATCGAGGCGAATGGCGCTCCTGCCAAGGGAAATCGGATGTTCAAAGCGGATACTCTCTATGGTATCCGTCTCGTCCATCTCCAGGAGAAAACTGATCTCCTCCGGACCGGTACCCGGATCAAAACAGCTCATGATCCCTAAAATGCTCTCACGGTACGATTGTGGAAAATGCAAATGATCGTTCAGATGATCGCTCAGGATCTGTCTGACCAACGCATTGAAAGAGCTGCCTTCAAAACTGATCCGATAAAGATCCCGCCCCGCTTTTTCCATCGTCATATGCCGGCGGCAGTACTCTATCTCCATGGCATAGCGGTTCAGAAACGCCTTCCCTGCCCCCTCCTCATCCGTAACATACCAGGGCGCGGGAAACAGATCAATGGAAAAATCATCTCCCTGCGCCTCGCCGAAAAGCCAGTCGTCCGCCCACATGGAACGATTGTACTGCGCGAGCACCCCCTCATTTTCCACATAGAGATCCTCCAAAAACAGCTCCGGCACCGAAAAACAGACATTCTCCCTGTCCGCATACACATCCACATGCCCAAACTCATAGTTCATGAGGCTGAGAGCCGTTGAGGAAGACAGCTGTTTTTCCCTCATGTCCTTTTTATAATCCGTATCAACACCCAAGGTCACTTCACCCAGAAACGTATCAAAGGTAACATTCAGCTTTGTATCCACTTCACTGCCTTCCGTAAAGAGCATCCGACAAAGCGCCTCCGTTCCCAATTTCTCATCCATGGGATTTTTCAACGCCTCCGCCTCCTTAGAAAGCTTCATAAAGCCCTTACCGATCCTGTAAGCTGCCGAATGCGTGTAGGAAAACCAAAAGATGCCTGCAATCAGCGTCACTGCCGCGATTACACAGATCAGTATGATCAGATTCCTTTTCCTGTGATCGCGCTGCGGCAGATAAGGCTGCATCTGGGGACCCAGACGTCTTGCCGGCGGCATTTGCGGTTGTATTTGAAAGTGATCCATGTTCTGTTCCTTTTCTTTTTGTATTTTCTCTATTTTATACTATCATATCTGCACAGAAAACAAAACAAAAATCGTCGTTTCTAAGCAACGATGCGCAAAGATTTCCTGGCTAAAAATACAAAAAGTGCGGAATCATCTGTTTTACAAACAATTCCACACTTTATAGCATCTGTTTTCGTTTGTGCGACAGCTTATTTCGCCGCTGCGATCTCTGCTTTCAAAGCCTCAGTCAGCTTGGGAACGATCTTATTCAGGTCGCCCACTACGCCGTAATCAGCCACATCGAAGATCGGTGCATCCGCATCCTTGTTGATGGCAATGATGATGTCGGACTCCTCCATACCTGCCACGTGCTGGATCGCGCCGGAGATACCGATTGCGAAATACACGTTCGGGCGGACGGTCTTACCGGTCTGTCCTACCTGCAGATCCTTCGGCTTCCAGCCGGAATCCACAACTGCACGGGAGCAGCTTACAGTGCCGCCAAGCACCTCAGCCAAATCCTCCAAAATCTTAAAGTTCTCAGGGCTGCCAACGCCACGACCGCCGGATACGAGAATCTTAGCATCCATAATATCCACGGTCTCTGCCACAGATTTCACAATGTCCAGAATCTCCACGTACTTATTGTCGGGAGTAAAGCCGGGATTGAACTCCTCTACGTTTGCCTTTGCGCCCTTGATGGGAGTCAATCTTTCTGCATAACGCCTGCACGCACCGTCGCCATCTGAGGACGATTGTAAGGACATGCAATGGTAGCGATGGTGTTACCGCCGAATGCCGGACGAGTCATCAGCAGCTGGTTATGAAGCTGTTCCTGACCGGGATGTGGGCTGGAGCGGGAAATCACCGATCTCCAGAACGGTACAGTCAGCCGTCAGACCGGTTGCCACTCTCGCGGAAACTCTCGGGCCCAGAGTCTCTTCCGATCGCGGTAGCGCCTACCAGCATAATCTCGGGTTTATACTTGTTGATTACGGATGCCAGTGCATGTGCGTAAGGCTCCGTTCTGTAATCCTTCAATTCGGGATCGTCCACAACGATCACCTTGTCCGCGCCGTACTCGGCGAGCTGATCCGCCAGTCCCTTAATTCCGGAACCGATGAGTACCGCGGTTACTTCCGTATTTAAGTCCTTCGCCAGGTCCTTCGCCTTGCCAAGCAGCTCGAACGCGATGCTGCTGACCTCATTGTCCACCTGCTGCGCAAAGACATATACACCCTTGTATTCTTCTAAATTCATTTTATACCTCTTTCTGCGCACTCGTTTTACGCGTATTTCTTGCAACTGTTAGATGACATGTTTAACTTTGAGCTTATCAACAATGTAGCTTACGGACTCGTCAGGATCAAGGGAAACCTTCTCGCCAGCGCCCTTTCTCACCTTGTCGGAAGCCTTCGCAATCTTGGTCGGTGAACCCTTAAGACCTAAGATTCGCGTCGTCAACATCCTTAAGATCCGCTCTGCCCCACACGGTAATCTCCTGCTTGTAAGCATCGAAGATACCGCCGGGAGTCATATAACGAGGCTCATTCAGTTCGGAAAGAGCAGTGATCAGGCAGGGCATCTTAGCCTTAACCACATGATATCTGTCCTCATACTGACGCTCAACGATCACGCTGTCGCCCTCGATCTTGATATCCTGCGCATAGGAGATCACCGGAATATTAAGATGCTCGGAAATCTGCGGGCCAACCTGCGCGGTATCGCCGTCGATCGCCTGACGGCCTGTAATAATCAGATCATAGTCCAGATTTCTGATCGCACCGGCAAGCGTCGTGGAGGTAGCCCAGGTATCAGCACCACCAAGGACTCTGTCTGTCACCAGAACGCCCTTGTCCGCACCCATTGCCATAGCCTCACGCAGAACCTCCTCAGCCTTCGGAAGACCCATCGTCACAACCGTAACCTCTGCACCGTACTGATCCTTTAATCTGAGCGCCGCTTCCAGACCTGCTTTATCATCAGGGTTCATGATAGTGAGCATAGCGCCTCTGTCAAGAGTTCCGTCCGGATTAAACTTAACGCCGCCTGCGGTATC
>DETS01000123.1:8043-9895 GCA_002361735.1 Lachnospiraceae bacterium UBA3282
ACCGTACTGATCTTTTAATCTGAGAGCCGCCTCCAGGCCTGCCTTATCGTCAGGGTTCATGATGGTGAGCATAGCGCCTCTGTCAAGTGTTCCATCGGGATTGAACTTGACGCCGCCCGCGGTATCCGGAACCTGTTTCACACAAACCACAATTTTCATTGTATTTTCTCCTTCTATAATTTTATTGTCTGCACCGACTTCTTTTCACGCACTTACTTAAGCAGTGCACCAGAGATGACCATTCTCTGCACTTCACTGGTGCCCTCATAGATCTCCGTGATCTTAGCGTCACGCATCATGCGCTCCACATCGTACTCTCTGATATAGCCGTAACCGCCGTGCAGCTGAACTGCCTTTGTGGTCACTTCCATAGCAACCTCCGCAGCATACAGTTTTGCCTTTGCAGCCTCAACGGAATATACCTTCTGTGTCGCCTTAGCCATAGCAGCCTTGTATACTAACATCTGAGCAGCCTCAACCTTGGTAGCCATGTCGGCAAGCTGGAACTGTGTGTTCTGGAAAGCGCCGATCGCCCTGCCGAACTGTTTTCTCTCTTTCACATAAGAGATCGTGTTTTCCAACGCGCCCTCGGCAAGACCAAGCGCCTGGGAAGCGATACCGATACGACCGCCGTCCAGCGTGTGCATTGCAATATTGAAACCTTTGCCCTGCTGTCCCAGCATATTGTCCTTAGGGATACGGCAGTCCGTGAAGATCAGCTCATAGGTGGACGAACCGCGGATACCCATCTTCTTCTCCTTCGTACCGAAGGTAAAGCCGGGTGTACCCTTCTCCACGATAAATGCGGAGATCTCTTTCTGCATGCGGCCTCTCTTCTCAACCGTGCCGGTAATTGCAAAAATGACATATACGTCAGCTTCTTTACCGTTGGTAATGAAACACTTGGAACCATTCAATACCCACTCGTCACCGTCAAGCACAGCCTTGGTCTGCTGACCCTGTGCATCCGTACCGGCACCGGGCTCTGTCAGGCCGAATGCGCCCAGTTTCTCACCCTTTGCAAGGGGGATCAGATATTTCTGCTTCTGCTCTTCCGTACCGTATGTCATGATCGGGTCGCAGCACAGAGATGTGTGCGCGGATACAATAACGCCTGTGGTACCGCATACCTTGGAGAGCTCCTCCACACACATAGCGTATGTAAGAGGATCACAGCCCTGTCCGCCGTACTCCTTGGGAACGGGAATCCCGAGAAAGCCTAACTTTGCCATCTTCTCGACAGTCGCTCTCGGAAATACCTCTGTCTCGTCCACTTCCTGAGCGAGAGGTTTTACTTCTTTTTCAGCGAACTCTTTGAACAGAGCTCTCGCCATTTCATGTTCTTTGCTTAAAGTAAAATCCATGATCTTTTATTCCTCCATGTTTTATTTTTTTACTTAGAATAGTCAAAAAATCCCACGCCTGTCTTTCTGCCAAGCTTCTTCTCCTCCACCATCTTCTTAAGAAGAGGCTGGGGCGCATACTTCTCGTCCTTGGTCTCGTTGTAGAGCACTTCCATGATAGCAAGGCAAATATCCAGCCCGATCAGGTCTCCCAGATGCAGCGGGCCCATGGGATGGGACGCGCCAAGCTGCATTGCCACGTCGATATCCTCTGCGGAAGCGGTGCCAGCATCCAGAACACCGATCGCCTCGTTGATCATCGGGATCAGAATTCTGTTTACCACGAAGCCGGGAGCCTCTTTCACCTGAACGGGAGTCTTGCCGATCTCCTCGGCGATCTTCGTGATCTTATCCACCATATCCTGAGGGGTATTCTCGCCTCTGATCACCTCAACCAGCTTCATTCTGTCAGCCGGATTGAAGAAATGCATACCGATCATCGGTCTGTC
>DETS01000006.1:0-29527 GCA_002361735.1 Lachnospiraceae bacterium UBA3282
TTAATCATGTTCTACCTCGTCTGCCAAAAGCTCGATAATGACCACTGAAATATTATCCTTGCCGCCATTGATATTGGCTGTCTCCACCAATTCTTCTACCCTGTCCCTGAGATTACCACCATTTTTAATGATCCGCAGTATCATCTCGTCGTCCACCATATTCGTCAAGCCGTCAGAACAAAGTAAAACCATATCTCCTGTCTGTAATTCCAGATTAAAAAAATCAACCTCTACATCATCCTTTGCCCCTACTGCCCGGGTAATGATGTTTTTATCGGGATGATTTCTGGCTTCTTCCCTGTTGATCCCGCCCATGCGAACCATCTCCTCCACCAGCGAGTGATCCACCGTGATCTGCGTGATCTCGTCATTCACCACATAAAGCCTGCTGTCGCCAACGTTTGCCACCTCCAAATATCGACCGATACAGGTAGCGGCAACCAGCGTAGTCCCCATGCCGCTCAGCGAAAAATGTTCGCCTGCCCGCTTTCTCAAGACTGTGTTGGCCCTTTTGATCGCGTGATCCAGTATCTTCACGGGACTTTTTTCAAAGGAAGCGCCAATCTCCTCCACCACGGTTTCCACCGCCAAAACGGAGGCATAACCGCCCGCATTGTGACCTCCCATGCCGTCTGCCACGATAAAGACATTCGGCAGGTTCCCCACGGGGGTCTCAGAGCAATAAATAAAATCCTGATTTAATTGTCTTCTTCGCCCGATATCCGTCAGCGCATAAGACCTGACCACGACTTTTCCTCCGTTTTCAAAATTCGCATATTTTACCAATTACCCATGTTAGCATATTCCCTGCCAAAAAGCAAATAGATTGCAAAATGTGCTCATTCCTGCAAGCATGATTCACCCATTTCACAGGGGACGGCTGCACTGTTGCTTAAGAACCGCCTCCTGAGCTGTCCGCAGGCGCCGTCGATATCCCTGCCAAGCTCCCGCCGCACCGTCGCGTTTACGCCTCTTTTTTGAAGCATTTCCGCAAACGTTTCCACCGCCCGTCTTTCGGACTGCACAAAAACTCTCTCCCGCACGGGATTGACCGGAATCAGATTCACATGACAGTTCAGTCCCCGAATCAGGGCTGCCAACGTCTCCGCGTCCTTTCTCGTATCATTCACATCCCGTACCAGACTGTACTCAAACGTGATCCGCCTGCCGGTCTGCTCGAAATAGTAAGCGCAGACCTCCATCAGCTCCGCCAACGAATACCGCTCGGCAATAGGCATCAGTTCCCGACGTTTTTCATCCGTCGCCGCATGCAGGGAGAGCGCCAATGTAATCTGCAGTTTCTCCTGTGCCAGTTCCCGCATTTGGGGCACCAGTCCGCAGGTGGAAACGGTCACGCTGCGCTGGCTGATGTGTAAACCGTTCCCGTCTGTCAGCAGCATAAGAAAACGCAGCAGATTCTCATAATTATCCAAAGGCTCCCCGCTCCCCATGACCACCACATTCGAGACCCGTTCTCCCGTTTCCCGCGTGATCGCATAAATCTGGTCAAGCATTTCCGCCGGGGTCAGATTCCTCACCAGCCCGTCTATGGTAGAGGCACAGAAGCGGCAGCCCATGCGACAGCCCACCTGAGAGGAGATACAGACGGAATTGCCGTGTTTATAACGCATCCACACGCTCTCCACCACATTGCCGTCCGCCAGCGCGAACAGATACTTTTTCGTGCCATCTACGGCAGACTCCTGCACCGCTACGATAGGAAGCGCCGTATAGAGATAGCTTTCCCCACATTGCTCCCTCATAGCCAGAGGAAGGTTTGTCATCTCGTCAAACCCTCGCGCAAGCTTGCGGTGCATCCACTCGTAGAGCTGCGCCGCACGGAAGGGTTTTTCTCCCATTTCCGCCATCTCTGTCTTAAGTTCTGCCAGCGTGAAGGACTTGATATCTTTTTTCTCCATAGTAACCTGCGTCAAAACTGTAGACTTCCCTTTCTACTACTCACTTCATCCTAATCAGCCGCGTCATAAAGAAGCCGTCCGTCTCGTGAACCCCCGGCAAAAGCTGCAGCATCCCGCTCTTGGCCTCGTCCTTTAACGCATCGGGCAGCCATTCTTCCATGCTTGCCCGTTCAAAGTCAAAGGTCTCGCAGATCCATGCCGCCATCTCCTCATTTTCCCCGGGATTCATGGTACAGGTACTGTAAAGCAGCGTGCCTCCGGGCTTGATATAATCAATAACATTTGTTATTATTTCTTTCTGCAATGTCTGTATTTCCGCAAGGGACTCCCGTGTCACCCGATACTTGATATCCTGTTTATGACCGATCACGCCAAGCCCTGAACAGGGCACATCGGCTAAAAGCACATCCGCCCGCCCCAGCAGACTATCGTTTCGCAGACGCGCATCCTGTACCAGGACAGAGACATTTTCCGCCCCCAGCCGCCGCCTGTTCTCCTCGATCTTATCGGTCTTATGGCTGCTTACGTCGCAGGCGATGACCGTTCCGTCCTTCCCTGCCTTCTGCGCCGCATGTAATGCCTTGCCGCCCGGCGCCGCGCAGACGTCGATCACGGTGTCTCCGAACCTGATACCCGCTGCCTCCACTGCTAAAATCGAGCTCGCATCCTGCACGGTAAAAAGTCCCTCCGTATAGCCTGCAAGCCTGCGGATTCCCTCTGCGCCCTGCACCGTCACCGCACAGGGATGATAGGGATGCTCCCTCACGGTCACGCCCGCCGCTTCCCAGGCTGCAAACAGGCGCTCCCGCTCCCCCTTCGTCATGCCCTCTTTCAGGCGCAGGCACACAGGCTGCCTTTCCAGCAGCGCCGTCAGGATCTTCTCGCAGGCATCCATTCCGTAGGCATCTCTAAAATGCTCCACCAGCCACAGCGGCATGGAATCACACACTGACAAATACGCCTCCGGCGCCTTTTCTCTGTCCGGATACGCAATTTGTTCCCGCCCTCTGGCGATGTTTCTCAGGACGCCGTTCACATAGCCCTGCAAGGGTTGAAATCCACGCTTTTTCGCCAGCTTTACCGCCTCGTTACAGACTGCCGCATCCGGAATATGATCCATAAAAAGAAGCTGATACACGCTCATGCGAAGGATTTCCCGTATCATGGGCTTCATTTTAATAACAGGTGTTTTTGAATATTGATCCAGCACATAGTCAAGCCGGAGCCGCCTCTCGATGGTTCCTTCACTGACCCGCTTGATAAAAGCCTTTTCCCTACCGTCCAGATAATCGTACTTATCCAGTACCGCCGCAATCAGGACATTACTGTATTCTGTTTGTTTTTCCAATTCCAGAAGGATGTCTAACACAGCCTCCCGCCCGTTGATCCCTGCCACGCCATGATCTCCCGTCTGCCAATACCGCAATCCTTAATCTCTCCTCCGATTCCCGCCAAACATCAGGATCAGCCGCAGGAGCTGTAAAATCGCCGATGCCGCTGCCGCCACATAGGTGAGCGCCGCCGCGCTCAATACCTTCTTACAGCTTCTCACCTCGTCGTTAGCCAGCATCCCGTAATCGCCCAGCATCGCAAGCGCACGACCGGAAGCGTTGAACTCCACAGGCAGGGTCACCACCTGAAAGAGCACCGCCAGCGCAAAGACCCAGATACCGATTTGGATCAAAATCTGATTCATCCCCAGAAACGCGCCCAATATGATCAGCGGAATCCCTGCCTTCGAGCCAATATTTGCCACCGGCACCAGCGTCGAACGGATCTGCAAGGGTGCATAACCGGTGTTATGCTGCACCGCATGACCGCACTCGTGCGCCGCCACGCCGATGGCTGCCACGGAATCAGAGCCGTACACGGTGTCAGAAAGCCGCAGCACCTTGTTCGTCGGGTCGTAATGATCGGTCAGACTGCCACGGATATGCTCCACCCGCACATCATAGATTCCCGACAGCTGCAGGATCCGCTGCGCCGCCTCCGCGCCTGTCATACCGGTTCTGCTCCTCACCTTGGAATACTTATTATAGGTGGAACTGACTCTCAGCTGCGCAACAATACAAAGCACCGCCCCGATCAGTACCAGAAAATAAGTCGGATCAAAATAATAACCGTAATAACCGCCGTAATATCCCATCTTCGTTCCTCCGTATTCTGAATCATACCTTACAATACTTTCCTTAGCACATCACAATTCTTCCTGTGCAACCACCTAAAGCACGACTGTCGGAAGCCCTATTCCTTCATCCGAGACACTCCCCTGCCTTCACGGGATAGCCGAGCAGAAAATCCCTCACCGCCATGCGCTTCTTTCCCTCCGGCTGCACTTCCAGTATCTTTAATACGCCTTTCCCCGTCTGCACGTAGAAAGCGTCTTTGTCCACGCGGACTACTGTGCCGGGCAGTGCATTTCCGGCTAAATCCCCTTTATCCTGCCCGACCATGCTATTTCCAGCCATCGACTCCTGCCCGGCTGCCCGCTCCTGCTCTGCCGTTACGCTATCTGTCATTTTCCCCTCTGACGCCACTTCTTCCCGCCAGATCTTCAAGGTTTTCCCGCGAAAGACCGTAGACGCGCCCGGCCAGGAAATCAGCCCTCTGATCAGACAATCAAGTTTCTGTGCCTCCATCTGCCAGTCAATCTTTCCCATGGCCTTCGTCAGCATCTTTGCATAACAGGATTCGGCATCGTTTTGCTTTACAGGGGGCACATCGCCTTTCTCAATCTTTGCAAGCGCCTCCGCGATCAGCTTCGCACCTGCCGCCGAAAGCTTATCATGCAGGGTATCGGCCGTCTCGTCGGAAGCAATCTCCACCTCCGTCTTATATAACATATCTCCCGTATCCAACCCTTTATCCATCTGCATAATGGTAACGCCCGTTATTTTTTCTCCGTTGATAATCGCCCATTGGATGGGACCCGCTCCGCGGTACTTTGGCAAAAGGGACGCATGAATGTTCACACAGCCGTACTTTGGCATCGCAAGGATCTCCTCCGAAAGGATCTGTCCGAAGGCTGCCACCACAAAAATGTCCGCCTGATAGGAGCGCAGTGTCTCCACCGCCTCCGCTTCCTTGATCTTCACAGGCTGAAACACCGGGATATCATGTTTGAGAGCACATGCCTTGACAGGGCTCATTTGCACTTCTTTGCCCCTGCCTTTGGGCTTATCCGGCTGTGTCACCACCGCCGTCACCTGATGACCTGCTTCCAAAATCGCCTCCAGTGCCCCCACCGCAAAGTCGGGCGTTCCCATAAAAACTATTTTCATTGTTCCTGCTCCTCCAGGTCCTCCGTATTCATCAGGGGACCTTCCACTCTTTCCACATACAGATGCCCTTCCAAATGATCCATTTCATGGCAGATCGCTCTGGCGAGGAGCTCCGTCCCCTCGATCTCAAAGGGCTGCATATTCTCATCGTAAGCCAGTGCCTTTACATAGTTGGGGCGTTTGACCTTTCCCGTCTTCCCGGGAACACTCAGACATCCCTCGTAGCCATCCTGCTCTCCGCTGGTCTCCAGAATCTTCGGATTGATCAAAAGCAGGGGATCCTCGCCTGTGGTATCGATCACAACGACACGCTTCAAAATGCCCACCTGCGGCGCCGCCAGTCCCACGCCGTTCTCCTCGTAAAGCGTCTCAAACATATCGTCGATCAACTCCTGCAGTCTGGGAGTGACCTCCGTCACCTCCTTGCAGTGTTTTGTCAATACCGGGTCTCCCATCTCCCTGACTTTCCTTGTTGCCATCTCCGTGTTTCCTCCTGTCTCCATTCTGCTTTCTTACTTTTTCCTGTGTAACTTCCTTCTATAGATTTAATACATATTCATCGGATCAAAGTCAAACTGCACCATCTGATTCTTAAGCTCCCGCTCCCTGCAATACTGTTCCAGTCTATCCTTGACCGTTACCAACGCTCCGTAATCACTGTGCCTGACGTAAAAAATATGGCGGTAGACGTCTGAAAGTTTCCCGATAGAGGCTTCCGCAGGACCAACCACCCGCAGCCCATCCGCCTTTTTCGCCTCATTTTTGACCACTTCAGTCATTTCTCCCCCCAGCGCCGCTCCCTCCTCCTGCACGCGGGAGAGGATGAGCACCGCCAGCATATGTTCCACGGGCGGATAGCCCATCAGCTCCCGATAAGCGATCTCCTCCCGATAAAATCCCTCATAATCCTGTCTCGCCGCATACACCACACTGTAATGATCCGGGCGATACGTCTGAATCACCACCTCGCCGGGGCGTTCTCCGCGTCCCGCGCGTCCTGCCGCCTGTGTCAAAAGCTGAAAGGTCCGCTCTCCCGCCCGATAATCGTTTTGGTTCAGGGACAGATCCGCCGCCAGCACACCCACCAATGTCACTTTGGGAAAATCGTGCCCTTTGACGATCATCTGCGTTCCCACCAAAATATCCGCCTGCTCATCCGCAAAGGCGGAGAGGATCTTTTCATAGCTTTCTTTCGTGCGGGTGGTATCCCCGTCCATGCGCAGTACCCGCGCCCCGGGAAACGCCTTATGAATCGCCTCCTCCACCTGCTCCGTTCCCGCCTTAAACCCCATCAGATAAGGCGAGCCGCAGGAAGGGCATTTCGAGGGCTTTCGCTCCTGATAGCCGCAATAGTGACAGGTAAGCATCCCATTTTTGTGTTCCGAGAGGGAAACATCACAATGCGGGCACTTCATCACATGCCCGCAGGCGCGGCAGGAAATAAAGCCCGCATACCCTCTCCTGTTTAAGAAAAGGATGGTCTGTTCCCCTTTTGCGAGCCGTTCCTCCATCAAGGCCTTGAGTTTTCTGCTGAATATGGATCGATTGCCCTCCCGCAGCTCCTTCCGCAGATCCACGGTGTGGACCGCGGGCAGCATACTCACGCCCGGACGTTCCTTCATTTCATACAGTTTATATTGTCCCTGAAGCGCCCGATAATATGCTTCCAAAGACGGCGTCGCCGAGCCCAGCACCACGCTCGCGCCACTCCTTGCCGCAATTTCTACGGCTGTTTCTCTGGCATGGTATTTGGGGCTTGCCTCACTTTTATAACTGCTCTCATGCTCCTCGTCCATGATAATCATACCAAGTTTTTCAAAGGGCGTAAATAGCGCCGAGCGGGGACCGATGATCACGTCGATCTCTCCCGACTTTGCCCGCTCGATCTGATCGTATCTTTCTCCCGGCGAAAGGGTGGAGTTCATCACGGATACTCTTTCGCCAAAGCGCTTATAAAAGCGCAAAAGTGTCTGATAGGTAAGGGCAATCTCCGGGATCAGCACGATCGCCTGTTTCCCCATGGCAACCACTTCTTCCACGATGCCCAGATACACCTCCGTCTTACCGCTGCCCGTGACGCCATGCACCAAATATACGCCCGGCTGCCCTGCGCGCAGATCCGCAAGCACCTCCTCTATGATACGCTTCTGATCCTGATTCAAAGCGGGACGGTTTTCGTTCCTGTCCGCCATCCTGACCGGATTCCTGTAAACGGCTTCCTTCTCTATCGTAAGATAGCCCTGCTTCTCCAATGCCTGTAAAGTCGGCGCCGCCACGTTCAGCTTTTGCCTGATCAATTCGTATGGCAGTTCTTCCTCCGCCTGCAAAGCCGTAAGCACCCTCGCCTTCGCAGGCTGATGTTTCCTCTCACATTCTGCTGCTGCCCGCGCAGTCTCCTCCGCAGACAGACACCGCAGCACCTTCTTTTTTTCCAGGCGTTTCTGCTTCTGCTTTACGGGCAGAACGGTCTTTAGCGCCGCAATGGTGGTGGAACCGTAATTGCTTTTCAGCCAATAAGCGATCTCAATCTGTCTGCCTTCCACGGATACCGCCCGCTCCTCCACCGCGCTGACCGCCTTGATCTTTTCCGGGGGATAATCCGTCTCTTCCGAGAGGTCTACCACATAGCCCGTCTTCTCCTGATTTCCTTTCCCGAAAGGCACACGCACCTGTACGCCCGGCTTCACTGTCTCCGACAGCGCCTCCGGTATCCGGTACTGAAAGACCCGGTCCACCTTTTCATGTGCGATTTCTATGATGACATCCGCGTACTGCTTTGTCATGCCCGCTCCTCTAAAATCTCCCGAATCAACTCTCTCTCATCCATCGGGTACTTCACACCGTTTATCTCCTGATAGTCCTCATGCCCTTTGCCCGCCAACACAATGATGTCTCCCGGCTCGCCGTGGTCGATCGCATAGGCGATTGCTTCCTTTCTGTCGCAGATCTCCACATACTTTCCGCTTGTTTTCGCAATCCCTGTCTTAATATCGTCGATGATTGCCTGCGGTTCCTCCGTCCGCGGATTATCTGATGTGATGATGGTCAGATCCGCCATATTACCGCTGACCTCCCCCATCTCGTAGCGCCTGGATTTCGCCCGATTACCGCCACAGCCAAAAAGACAGACCAGTCTGTGCGGTTTGTATGCCTGAAGCGTTTCCAACAGGCTCTTTAGCGCCATGGCGTTATGCGCATAGTCGATCATCAGCGTAAACTCGTCGGAAACCGGCACCATCTCTGTTCTGCCCTTTACCTTCGCCTCCGAAAGCGCCTTTCGTACCGCCTTCTCGTCCACATCAAAATGCCTGCAGATAGCAATGGCTGTCAGGGCGTTATATACGTTAAATTTCCCCGGTGAAGCAATCTTTACGGAAAATTCTGTCAATCCCTTTGTCCGAAAAGCCATCCCCAGGCTGCCTCCCTCGTTTAAGAAGGTGATATCTTCCGCCCGCAGATCTGCCTCCTGATCGATGCCGTAGGTTTCCAACTGACAAGTGCAGTCTTTCGTAACTTTCCGCCAATGGCTGTCGTCCGCATTCACGATTCCCACCCTGCACTGTTTGAACAACAGACTCTTACAATGCAGATAGTCGTCAAAGTCCTTATGCTCGTTCTCTCCGATATGATCCGGTTCCAGGTTTGTAAAAATACCGAAGTCAAAGACAAACCCCTGGGTCCTGTGCAGCATCAGTCCCTGCGAAGACACCTCCATCACCACCGTGTCGCAGCCGGCATCCGCCATCATCCGAAAATATTTTTGCACCAGATACGACTCCGGTGTAGTATTCTCCGCGTGTATATGAGTATCGCCGGCAATGATCTCAATCGTGCCGATCAGCCCCACCTTTCTCCCCGTCTGCTCCAAAACGGACTTCACCAGATAGGTGGTAGTGGTCTTCCCTTTCGTGCCCGTGATACCGATGATCTGCATCTGCTCTGCGGGATGTCCGAACCAGGCCGCCGAGACAAAGGCAAGCGCATAACGGGTGTTTTTCACCCGAATGACTGTCGCATCCGTTCCTTCCGGCAGTTCCACTTCCTGTTCCGTCAGCAGCGCCGCCGCCCCGGAACGCACCGCATCCGCCGCAAACCTGTGACCATCCGCTTTCGCCCCTGAGATACAGACGAACAGACAGCCTGCCGTTACCTTTCTCGAATCATAAATAACATCCGTTATTTCTTTATCTGTCGTCCCACAGATACATTCGTAAGATATTTCTTTTAACAGTTCGCTTAGAGTCACCATGCCTACCTCCCACCGATTAATCCACTATTAAGATAGCACGAAACCGCCATTTTTGCAATTTTCCCTTTTCTTTCGTCTCTCTTTAAGTTTTCTTAATCTTTTTTTATTTTTCCTTCATACTCTAAACACAGTTTGGACACAATTACCCTTTATGATAAGTATCAAGATAGTTGATGAATTCACTATCTCCCCCTCATAAGAAAACTGCGAAAAAGCCCGGTGCACCCGGGCTTTTTCGTGCCCATTTATACCGCGTAGCTTTGCATCACCATCTGCAGCGACTCCACGCCCCGATAGACATTGATATCGGGGTAGTAAATCACGCTGATCACTATGGCGCTACTGCCGGCTCCGTAAAGCCTGTCAAGCTCCTCCTGTCCAAAATGCTCCGTCAGGAAATCATGCCACCGCTCCAGATCACCGAAGTACATCATATCGTACTCCCGTCCTTCCCCGTCAGCCACCCTGTATTTCCCCACATTGCCGTTTTTTCCTAAAATCCTGCCCCTGCGCACCCTGATCCCTTTCTGTGCAAAAACAGGCTTTGGGTTTCCGTTTCCGAAGGGTTCCAATAGGGCAATCTGTCTGACGAGTTCCGTCGTCACATAGGACATGGGCATCGGCACATCGATATGTATGACCTCTACCAGGTCTTCCGGCGAAAGCCCGCTGTGCGCATTCAGATATGCCCGGAACGCATCCACGTTCTCCTCAGGCATGGACACCCCCGCTGCCATCTTATGCCCGCCGTACTTCGTAAACAGCTCCTTACACTCGCTCATCTTATCGTACATATGATAAGCCTCGATCGAGCGTCCCGAGCCTTTCACCCCTTCTTCCGCCCGCGTCAGGACAAAGACCGGTTTATGATAGCGCTCCCTGATCCGTCCGGCAATGATTCCCGCCAGGCTCTCATGGCAGTCCGGCAAAAAGACGACCAGCACTTGATCCTCCTTAAGCGGCGTCTCCTCGATCATCGCGATCGCCTGCTCCGTTCCCTGCAGCGTCATCTCCTTTCTGCTGTCGTTAAGCGCTTTAAGCTCGCCTGCTATGGTGAGCGCTTCCCCCTCGTCCTGCGTGCGGAACATGGCAAGCGCCCTGGCTGCCGTGTCGAGCCGCCCCGTTGCATTCAGGCAGGGACCGAGAACGAAGCCGATGTGATAGCCCGTCAGTCTTTTTTCCGTCAGCTCGTTCACGGCAAGTAATGCACGCAGCCCCGGATTGGCAGATTCTTCGATCCGCCGCAGCCCGTACCTGACCAGAATACGGTTCTCATCCGTAAGCTCCATCACGTCCCCCACCGTGGCAAAGGCGGCAAAAGCAAGCAGCTCCGACAAAAGCGTCTCCTTCTCCGCTTCCGATAAAACCTCCCGTTCACACATCCTGCGCAGATACAGTTCCATTAGTTTATATGCTGTAACCGCGCCGCAGATGCCTTTATCGGGGTAGGGACAGCCCTCCCGCTTCGGATCCACCACCGCATCCGCCTGCGGTAATGTCTCCCTGCGGCTTCCATCTGCCTGCACCTCGTATGGCACCTCATGATGATCCGTCACGATCACCGTCATTCCCAGCTCTTTGGCAAAGGCAATCTGTGACAGTGCCGCGATCCCGTTATCGCAGGTGAGGATCGTATCGATCCCGGCTTCCTTCGCCTCCTCGATGAGCCTGTCGTTTAGTCCGTAGCCATCCGTAATCCGATGCGGGATGACCGCATCCACGAGGGCATCGCAGCGTTCCAAAACAGCCGTCAGAATGTAAGTGGCGCAGACTCCGTCGATATCGTAATCCCCGATTACCCGGATACAACTACGCTTTACCGTCTTTTCGACAAGGATATCCGCCGCTTTTTCGGCATCCCGCAAAAGAGAAGGCTCGTAGAGTTCCGCCGTCGTGCCGTGAAGAAACTTCTCTATGGCGGCATCCCCTACAACCTCTCTGTTGCGTATGATCCTGGCAATCACAGGGTCGATCCCGAATTTTTCCGCTATCCCCTTAAAATCCGCCTTTTTTGCGGACACCATCCATTTTGCCATCGTCGAATCCTCTTACGTCTTTCTCCATAGTTTCTTTTCATTGCCAATAAAAATGCCCTCTGAAAAGCCACAGCCTATTGTAACATTTCCAGAGGGTCATTTATAGTACCTTATCTTTTTAATCTTACTCTATTTCTTTGCTTTCACCAGCTTCGTGCGCAGCACATACCAGAGAGCCCCCGTCAGGCAGATGGAGGAATACGTACCGCAGACGATACCCGCCATCAGAGGCAGTGCAAACTCCCGAATGGAAGAAACACCGAACACTTCCAAAGCGGCAACCATAAAGAAGGTCGTCAGGGAAGTAAAGATACTTCTTGAAAGCGTCTGGGAGATACTCCTGTTGACCATCTCATCCAACCCTTCCTTACTGCGCATCCCCCGCAGATTCTCACGCACACGGTCGAAGATAACGATGGTGGCGTTGATGGAATAACCCACAATCGTCAGCATGCAGGCAATGAAAGTATTGCCGACAGACACTCTCACGATTGCATAAAACGCCAGCACCACAAGCACGTCGTGTAAGAGCGCAATCACCGAGCTTGCGCCGAAACGGATATCCTTAAAGCGGAACCAGATGTACAGAAGCATCAGCACCGTGGATACCAAGATCGCTCGAATGGCACTGGACTGCATTTCTGAGCTGATGGTCGCACTGATGGTCTCCGCCGTGATACTGCTCTCGTCCACGCCGAAATTGCTTACCATCGCCTCGTTAAAGGCTTCTCTCTCCTCCACGTTCAGCGTCCTTGTCTTAATGATGATCTGGTTGGAACCGGCAACCTTCGTCGTCTGCACGTTACCGTCTCCCGTAATCTTTTCGATATGAGGAACAATCTGCGCATCGATCTCCTCAAGACTCATATCCTCGTTCAAGTTCATGGTAGTGGAAGTACCGCCCATAAACTCCAGACTGTAATTTAAGGGCATTCCCGTGTTTGCCTTGCCGATGCCCATGGCAACAAAACCTGCCAGAATCGCCGCAACGGAAATACCGAAGAAAACATATCTCTTGGAGAGGAAATTGATGGTCTTTCTCTCCTTGGCTCTGCCGTAAACCTTCTCATTCTGAATGCCCAGCCCATAAAAGACATTGACTAGGAATTTCGTGACCACAAGCGCCGTAAACATCGAAAGGATAATACCTAACATCAATGTAATGGAGAAGCCCTTGATCGTACCGCTTCCCATAAAGTAGAGCACCAGACCTGCAATCAGGGTGGTGATATTTCCGTCCAAAATAGCGGATAACGCCTTGTTGAAGCCAATCTTGATCGCGCTCTGCAAGGTCTTTCCGTCCGCCAGTTCCTCCCTGATACGGGCGAAAATGATCACGTTCGCATCCACTGCCATACCAACGGTGAGGATGATACCCGCGATACCGGGCAGCGTCAATGTTACTTCAAACGCATACATCAGGATTACCAGAAGCTCCGTGTACAGGCACAGCGCCAGAGACGCTGCCAAGCCCATGATGTAATATACGGCGATCATGAAAACCACCACCAGCACAAAGCCGACTGCCGCCGCAACCAGACTGGTCTGAATTGCCGCAGAACCAAGCTGTGCACCTACCACATTGGAACGCAATTCCTCAAGCTCCAGTTTCAGACCACCGATACGGATGGTGGACGCCAGCTGCTCCGCCTCCGCCGCTGTGCTCTGCCCTGTGATGACCGCGTTGCCGTCGGTGATCGCGGAGATGACGTTGGGCGCGCTCACAATCTTCTCATCATAGTAAATGGCAATACTTTCGCCATTCTCATAAGCCTTCGTGGTTGCATCCGCAAACGCCTGCTTACCTGCCTCATTAAAGGACAGGGCAACCACATTTTCCAGATTTCCCATGGAATCCTGCTGGGTTCTCGCCTGCGCACTCTCCACCTCCGTACCGGTGAGAATGATGGAACCGTCCGCCTGCAGTTCTTCAATGGTCTTGGTCAACTGCGTCTGAGGCACCAGATTGCCCTCCGCATCCATGCCGTATCCCATCTCATAGTTGTTATTGCCCTCGCTGTCCGTCTGTGCGATAAAGTAGAGACTTCCGGGCTTGCCCAGCTCTTCTAGGATTGCGTTGGCATCGGTGACACCGGGAATCTCAATATTGATTCGGTCGCTTCCCTCCTGATATACCTGCGCCTCCGTACTGTAACCGTCCACACGCTGCTGCAGCTTGTAGATGGTATCGTTCATGTCCTCCGCGCTGGGATTTTCGTCTCCCACCACCTGATAGGTGATACTGACGCCGCCCGCCAGATCCAGTCCCAGCTTAATGCTTTCCGCCGCGCCTGATTTGTCCGCACCGACACCGAAGACTGCCGTATAGCCCAGCAATCCAAGGATCAACACATATACGATCAGACTGACAACCGCTCTGCTCTTTTTCATAACTAACTCTCCTTTACTAACTCTCCTTTTCCCCTTCGGCAAGCGCCGCTTTTATCATAATCGCGCATTCGACACGCTTTCTTTGGAGTTCACACCCCAGCTCATAGGAGCCGTTCACGTCGCCGCTCTCATGGTAGGCATTTGCCGCGCAGCCGCCGCTGCAATAAAATTTTGCGAAGCAATCCCCGCACGCTTCTTTTGCGTAGACATTGCACGCCTTAAACTTATCCTGAATATCCTTGCGAAGGATTCCCTCCTCCACGTTTCCCATGAGAAATTCTTCCTGTCCCACAAACTGATGACAGGGGTAAAGATCTCCCCAAGGGGTCACTGCAAGATACTCTGTGCCCGAACCGCAGCCCGATAACCTCTTTGCCACGCAAGGACCACCTTCTAAATCTATCATAAAATGAAAGAATTGAAAACCCTTTCCTTCTTTTTTTCTGCGAATATATTCCAAAGCCAGTTTGTCATACTCTGAAAGAAGCTTCGGTACATCTTCTTCGCGCAGCGCGTAATCTGCCGTTTTTTCAGCCACCACAGGTTCCACGGATATCTGCTCAAAACCCTCGTTTGCCAGATGAATCACATCTTCGGAGAAATCCGTGTTGTTGTGGGTATAGGTCCCCCGCACATAATAATTCATCTGATTCCTGCTCTCGGCTGCTTTCTTATATTTCGGAAGGATCTCGTCGTAGCTGCCTTGTCCGCCCCGATGAGGTCTCATCAGATCATGAATTTCCTTCCTGCCGTCAATACTTAAAACAAGATTTGACATTTCCCTATTGGCAAATTCCATGATCTCGTCATTCAACAGCACACCGTTGGTGGTCAGGGTAAAACGAAACTTCTTATTATAAGGCGCCTCAAGCGATCTGCCGTAGGCAACCAGTTCTTTTACCACCTGCCAGTTCATAAGCGGCTCCCCGCCGAAAAAATCCACCTCCAGATTCACCCGGCTGCCGGAGTTTGCCACAAGAAAGTCAAGCGCTTTCTTTCCAACCTCCAGGCTCATCAACGCCCGTTCTCCGTGGTATTCACCCTCGCCTGCAAAACAGTATTTACACGCCAGATTGCAGTCATGGGCAATATGCAGGCAGAGCGCTTTTACCACAGTTTCCCTGTTTTTAAAAGCATCTATGTAATTCTCGTATATGTCTTCTGTATAGAGCTGTCCCGCTTCCTTCAAGGTAAGCAGCTCCTCCGCGATTTCCGCCGCCTCTGCGGGCCCCACCGTAAGTTCTCCCGCTACCTTCTGCGCAATTTCTTCCTTTTCTTCCATTCCCTGCCCTAACAAACGCTCCACGATCGGAACCGCATCGTAGGCAAGCTTGTCCATCACATGGACGCTGCCGCTGTTGACATCCATCACAATATGATAACCGTTGCTGATATATTGATGTATCACGATCTTTCTCCTGAATTTTCTCGTTGTTTTCGGTCCGACCAAACGATTGACAGACACGCAGACGGGCAGCCCCGTCATACGCCGTATGCCGAGCCTGCCCCGTTTTCCTATCTTTACTCTTTTTCACTCCCTGCTTTCATGCGCATGATGCGAAAGTATTATCTCGCCTTCTCGCAGCTCTGGTTGCCCACCGTGCAGGAGGTCTTGCATGCCGACTGGCAGGAGGTCTGACACTCGCCGCAGCCGCCCTTCTTCATGGATTCTTTCAGATCTCTGGTCGATAACGTCTTGATATGTTTCATCGGTATCTCCTCCTTATGTATGAACTTGCTCATAACTTTTTGTAGTATAACACAATTTTTTTTGCGCGTCTAGTCTCATTTAACTAATCATCCCCCCAAGTGCCCCGCTGCCGGCGCAGAGGAAGAAGACGGTCATCATATTGCCTGCCACATCCTCCAGCCCCTTATTGACTACCAGAGACACGACCACCAGGATACCGAAATACAGTGCGCCCATGGCAAGCCCCCATAGATATTTCCTTTTCCCTTCCCGTTTTCCCACCAGCAGTCCCGCAAAAAAGGTAACAAATATGTAAATTGCGATGATACAGACAGACACGACCTTTTCAGAGAGCCCGAATCGATACAGCATGAAAGCCAGCAGCAAAAGCAGTCCCGCCGTCAGCACATAGGCACAGAGCATACATTTAATGACAAAGACCGCCTTATCCATATAGAAATCCCTTTTCCCCATTATGATTCCCTTGTCCTTTCTTAAACTTTCTCATACATTCCTTCTACTTCTATGTGTATTCCCTCATACCGAAAAACTTGACACAATCTTTTGCTTCTAGTAAGATAGAGAAACGACCTGATTCTCTATAACAGGAACATTCAGAACAATAAGGAGTGTATAGCAAGTGGATACCGCAGGTGCCATACAAATCGTTTCATTGGCTGTTCTCATTCTGTTATCAGCCTTTTTTTCTTCCGCCGAGACTGCTTTCTCGACGGTCAACCGCGTACGACTTCGCACGTTAGCCGAAGAAGGCAACAAGGGAGCTCTCCGCGTACTCGCCATTTTAGACAGGTACGGCAAGATGCTGAGCGCGATCTTAATCGGCAACAACATTGTCAACCTCTATGCTTCCTCCGTAATGACTACCTTTGCCATCAAGCTTTGGGGCAGTAAAGCGGTGGGAATCGCTACCGGCGCTTTGACCTTCGCGATTCTGATGTTCGGCGAGATCATCCCCAAAACCTGGGCAATGCAGCGCGCCGAAACGATTACGCTCCTGTTTTCCCCTCTGATTCACCTTTTAATGGTAATCCTAACACCTGTTATTTTTTTGATTGACAAGCTCTCCAACTGCATTTTGCGCCTTTTACATATCAGTTCCGAAGGCAACAACTTCCATATTACGGAAAAGGAGTTAAAGACCTATGTGGATGTCAGCCACGAGGGCGGCGTGATCGAATCCGAGGAACGTGCACTGATCTATAATGTCTTTGATTTTGGGGACACTGTCGCCAAGGACATCATGATCCCCCGCATCCAGATGACTACCGTGCCTTTGACCGCCACCTATCAGGAGATATTATCTACCTTTCAATCATGTATGTTTACACGGCTTCCCGTCTATGACGACGACCCTGACCACATCATCGGCATTGTCAATATCAAGGACTTTATTCTGGTGAAAGATAAGGAAAAATTCAGTCTCAAGAAGATCCTGCGTGAGGCTTACTATACCTATGAATATAAGAATGTGTCCGACTTGTTGATGGAGATTCGCGAAAGATCCTGCAACATTGCCTTTGTCTTAAGCGAATATGGCGCGACCGTCGGCATGATCACCATGGAAGATCTGATCGAGGAGCTGGTCGGCGAGATCCGCGACGAATACGATGCGGATGAAGAAGAATTGATTCAGGAGACCGACGAAGGAAACTATCTGGTAGAAGCCGGTATGAAACTGGACGACTTAAATGACGCCCTAAACATCTCTCTGGATTCTGAGGACTATGACTCCATCGGCGGTCTCATTCTGGAAAAGTTGAATCGTCTGCCCGAGGATCGGGAGACCATCGAACTGGAAAACGGCATCACCCTGCAGGCCTGCGGCGTGCAGGATAACCGCATCGTAAAGGTATTGATTACCCTCCCCGCCGAGGAAGAAGCAGAGGAGACTACAGCAGATTCATGATCGCTTCGATCTCCGCTCCGTTGTCAGGCGCCGGTTCCACAATCTCGTGCTTGCCGTCTTTCGTGACTTTGGCGATGAATTTTCCATCCTTCGTGTATTCCAGCGCATAGTACGATACTTCTTCCATGTCCCGCTTAAAAGCAGCGTAGACACGGTAACACATGCCCTTCTTATTGACTGCGTCCGGCATATCCAGACGGGTGAGCTGTATATTGTCCGTAAGATTTAGGATCATCAGCGAAAAGTCTTCTGCCCGAAAACCACACCCGGTCTCTTTCGGATATACCTGTTCATAGAAGCGCATCATCAGAGCGCCTTCTTCCCGCTGGAATTCCTCAAGCCCCTGTAAGCCATTGGTAAATAAATATTTCGGCAAAAGATAAAGCGCCACCCTGTTGTGGGCAAAATTCTGAAACTGCTCTCTGGTCAGCTGAACGGTCTTGATTTCTGTCGCTGCCTTCCTGCGCTTATCCGCCACTTCCAGGATCGACCGCGTCAAAATCATCAACTCACTGAAGGGATTGACCACGATTTCCGCCACTTTATCCTGATTTGCCATATACATGGCAACGCAGGACATGAAGGGCATGGCAACCACCGAGGGACTCATCTTTTCCGGCGGGATCTGCGCAACGGAAGTAAAAATGGGCAGCGCCTGTTCTCCCGTCTCCTTTTTCAAAAGGCAGGGTAAAACCTTCGTCTCTTTCGGAAACGCAACTACTTTTCCCTCTCGCAGCTGCTCCGTCACTTCCTCCGGAATATTTTCCAGAGGCATGGTCGGCACTATCACAATGGATTTCTCCAAAATTTCCATCACTTTTACATAGCTGTCTCTTTCTTTATCCTCGCGAAAAACCGCGATTGCTTCTTCCAGCGCTGTATTATCCGGTTTCTGTTCTGCCATGATTACCCTCTCTTTATAACAATAAATTATTCCTCTGCCTCTTTTTCCTGCGCGGGTGTTACCGCGATCTGCAGCTCCGCCAGCTGTTTCTCATCCACCGTGCCCGGCGCCTCCGTCATCAGACAGGACGCATCCTTGATCTTCGGGAAGGCGATGACCTCACGGATGCTGTCCGTATGGGTCAAAAGCATCACAAAGCGGTCAAGCCCGTAGGCAAGTCCCGCGTGAGGCGGCACGCCGTACTTGAAGGCGCTTAAGAGGAAGCCGAACTGCTCCCACGCCTGCTCTTTCGTAAAGCCAAGTACCTCAAACATTTTCTCCTGAATATCGTCCTGATGGATTCTGACGGAACCGCCGCCAAGCTCCACCCCGTTCAATACGATATCGTAAGCCTTCGCCCTCACCCTGCCGGGATCGGAATCGATATACTGCCAGTCCTCCTCCATCGGCATGGTGAAAGGATGGTGCATCGCCATAAAGCGGTTTTCCTCCTCGCTCCACTCAAGCAGCGGAAACTCCACCACCCACAGGAAGTTGAACCGCGACTCGTCGATCAGCCCGAGCTGTTTTCCAAGCTCCACTCTGAGCGCCCCGAGCACGCTGTAGACAATGTTTTTCTTATCGGCGGCAAAGAGGAGCAAATCGCCCTTCTCACCCTGCATCGCCTGCACCAACCGATCCAGTTCTTCTTCCGTCATAAATTTCGCAAAGGAAGACTTGTAAGTGCCGTCCTCCTGCACGCTCAGGTAAGCCAGTCCCTTTGCGCCGTAACCCTTCGCGAAATCAACCAGCGCATCGATCTTTTTGCGGGGCATGGCCGCCTGTCCCTTCACATTTAAGCCGCGGACGCTCCCGCCGCTTTCCAGCGCGGAAGTGAACACACCGAAGCCGCAGCCTGCCACTACATCTGACACATCTGTCAGTTCCATGGCAAAACGGGTATCCGGCTTGTCGGAACCAAAGCGGTCCATCGCCTCCTGCCAAGTCATGCGCGGCAGAGGAAGCTGCACGTCCAGCCCGATTGCCTCCTTACAGACATGCTTGATCAGCCGCTCATTGACATCCAGCACATCATCCACATCCACGAAGGACAACTCCATATCCGCCTGCGTAAATTCAGGCTGCCTGTCCGCCCGCAGATCCTCATCGCGGAAACACCTGGCGATCTGGAAATAGCGATCGTACCCGGAACACATCAAAAGCTGTTTGTAAAGCTGCGGCGACTGCGGCAGCGCGTAAAAATGTCCCGGATGCACGCGGCTTGGCACCAGATAATCCCTGGCTCCCTCGGGCGTAGACTTACACAGAATCGGCGTCTCGATCTCCAAAAAGCCCTCTTTTGCCATAAAGTCACGCATTTCGGAAACAATTTTGCTTCGAAGCATCAGTTTTTCCTGAATGTCGGGCCTTCTCAAATCCAGGTAACGGTATTTCAAACGGATTTCTTCCTTCGTCTTAGAGTCCGCCTCCACCGGGAAGGGCGGCGTCTCGGATTCCGACAGCACACGCACCTGCGCGGCCCGGATCTCGATCTCTCCCGTCTTTAAATTCTCATTGACGGCTCCTGAGCGCTTCTCCACCTTACCGGTCACGGCGATGACAAACTCACTTCTCATCTTCTCCGCCTTAGCAAAGGCTTCCGCGCCGCAGTCCGCCTCCTCAAAGATGATCTGCAAAATACCGGAACGGTCGCGCAGATCCACAAAGATGATGCCACCCTTGTTCCTCTGCTTCTGCACCCATCCCATTACCGTCACTTCTTCCCCCACGTTCTGTAAGGAAAGCTCCGCACAGCGGTGCGATCTCTTTAAACCCTTCATTGATTCTGCCATAATTGATTTCCTCTCTTTATCTCTTTAGTCCTTCTTTATAGAACTCCTCAAATTCCTCATATCCCTGGGCAGTCAGCTGTTCCTTCTGGAACTTTTTATTTTTATTCATGCGGGCAACCAAGATCTGATTGCCGCTCTCCCGCTCTTTCTGCGCCTTTGCCATCACCTCGCACAGCTTCTCGGAGGGCAGCCCTTTTTCCATCAGATAAGCAATTTTCTTTCCTGCCTTCGGCACCTTAAAGCCGCTCTCCAAAAGCAGCAGGATGATGCGCTCAAAACCGATCGAAAAACCGCAGGCGGGCACGTCGTTTCCCGTAAATTTCCCCACCATCTTATCGTATCTTCCGCCGCCGCCGCAGCTGCCGCCAAACTCCGGCATCTCGATCTCAAAGATCGTGCCCGTATAGTAGGACATGCCACGCACCAGCGTTGGGTCGAATACCAGCCGGAAGAAGTCTTCCTTGGTCGCCTCCACGCTGTCTATGATCTCCTGAAAGCTCTCCATGACACCACCTGACAGCACGCCTGAAAGTTTTTCCGAAATATAGGCGATCGCATCGTCCGCCTGTTCCATGCCTGTAAACAGCGCCAGATACTTGTCCACGCTCTCCTGCGAAAATCCCGCTTCCAAAAGCTCCGCCGAGACGCCGTCCTTTCCGATCTTATCCATCTTATCTAAAATGATAAACACCTGATCGTAATCTGCTTCGTCAAAGCCGCTGTAAGCCGCCATCGCTTTTAATATCCGTCTGTCGTTGATGCGGATGTTAAAGTTTTTGAAACCGATCCTGCCAAGCGTCGTGGTGGTGGCAAGAATCAGCTCGATCTCTGCCAGATTCGACGCCTCCCCCAGAATGTCGATGTCGCACTGCATAAACTGACGATAGCGTCCCCGCTGGGGCCTGTCCGCCCGCCACACATTGCCCATCTGCAGCGCCTTAAAAGGCGCGGGCAACTCATTTGCGTGGTTAGAATAATAGCGCACAAGCGGCACCGTCAGATCGTAGCGCAGACCGCCGTCCGTCAAATCCTCCTCAGTTTTTGCCTCGTCGATGCGCAGCTTCTCACCCCGTTTTAATATTTTAAAAATCAGCTTCTCATTCTCGCCGCCCGCCTTACAGTTTAAGTTCGCAAGGTTTTCCACGCAGGGCGTTTCGATTGAAGTAAAGCCGAAATTTCCGTAAGTCTCTTTGATGATGCCGATCACATAGTCGCGGATCTCCATCTCATCGGGAAGGATATCCTTCATGCCTGTCATCGGTTTTTTGCTTAGTGTCATGATTTTCTCCATTTCTGCGCTGCATTTCATTGAAAACTGAATTTTGCATCCTATTCCCTTTTGGTAAAGATACTTTTAGATTTTACTCTTTTTTAGAGAGATTTTCAAGATGCAGGACACCAATCGGCAAAAATAGAGGCCGGAGAGTCGTCCCCGGCCATAATAACGTCCGCAGACAGGAATCTCAGCTTTCCATCCGCACGCCGCTAAGCATCCAGTCAATGGCGGAAATATCCGCCCTGCTGCCACAGTATGTACAATGCCCGTCCCCCAGCAGATCAAGAGATGCGCCGCAGTTTGCGCATTTTGGTGCTTCCGATTGCAGCGTGGTTTTCACATCTTTTCTCCGCTTCATCGTCACCGTGCAGACCGTCCTTTTCTTAACAAGCGTTTCGCCCTGCGCGCTGATCAGCCGCACCTTCAGTTTCATCTCCACATAGACAAACTCCGCATCCGTCCATACCTTACTCGCCTTACAGCCCAGACAGTCCACATCCAGAATGCTCATATCCTGACAGTTTTCCACTTCCGAAATACAGCCTAGGTCCGAAGGCTGTGCCGACAAGAACCACAGCTTCATATACGACTGCGCCAGCCCGTAAAATTCCGTATGGGAAAACTGCGGGTCCCGCTTTCTCATCTCATACCCCACTCTGTTTACCCTTGCCTTGGAACTCTGTAAGGAGATCAGAATCGGTATAAATAGAAAATTTCCAAAGAATACCCCCATCACAATGCCGATTGGGGCGCAGACAAGCGCCCCCAACAGGAACATGAAAAATGCGCCCATGACCGTATCGAATGCAAGGTCACCCTCTTGAATCAATCCAATCAATCCCACAACAAACGCCCAGACCATAAAGATCAGGAAAACACCGCCTATGAACCGCAGCCGATACCAGTCTCCGGACATTTCTCTGTCAATCGACACGATCTTTTTATGCACCTCGCGAATCCTGATCGCTGCGCCGCAGTGGGGACAGCCCGCGTAATCCTTTGTCATATCAACCAGCGCGCCGCAGCTTTCACAATAGCGCAGCTCTTGATTCTCATAAGCGGTATCCGCCAGAACATACTGTTCCTGCAGATGTTCTTTTACCTTCAAAATCGGCGCATCGCCGCGGTAATAGACCTTTGTCCGACAGATCGGGCTGTGATACTGAATGCGTTTCAGATTGCCGTCGCCCATGGTTATCGTATAGTCCTTCTCCTTCTTCGACATCAGGGTATATTCTTCCCGCAGAGTAACGCCGTGATTTGCCATGCCGCGGTTTGCGAGACGGTTCCCGTACCAGTAGGGCTGGATGGTGTAGGCGATACCGTCCTTGCCCTGTTCGCGGGCGCGGCGGTACTGTTCGACGATGTCTTTTACTTCCCTTTTTTCGGGGGAGTTGTATGAGGTTTGGGGGAGTTGGAATGACATGGGGACCTCCTTCGATTGCCGACTCCTAAATCAAATGCAAAAACTGCTCATTAGTAGTATACTGTAAAGTAGATTTTTCGCCAAGAGTGAAAAGCAGTATTTCAGAAAGCAGGTACTCCCACTATGGATAAAATCATTGTCAGCATTACGACAGCCGCCATCGCATTGATTCTCATATTGGTCTCTTACCTATGGTATCGACTCTCGGTCCCCACCGTACAGGATGATATTCTCTATATCATGCGCATCCCCCGCCGCAGATTGCTCCTCGGCATACTTGGCATCCTCTTTGGTTTTGCAATGACTATCCCCTTTTGGTGGGAGAAAGATAACTGGTTCACTGCGTTCGCATTTTTTTACCTATTTATGCTCTTTTACGAATATTGGTGCGTTATGGTACTCCTATGGCGGTGTATCATCCGAGAAGATTCTCTCACAATTTATATGCCGCTTTTGCCCGCAAAAGAGATCAAATTCCACGAAATAGAATATGTATACTACACAGATAACCACACGTTCGGAATGAGCGGTCAAAAAAAACTGGAAGGCTACCGCGGCCGAAAGAAACTGTTTTCTATCGAGGAAGAAATATACGGATTCCCGCTTCTGTATACACTTCTAGACGAACGTGGAATTGTAGGTTACGTTCCCTCCATGGAACATTTGAAAAAGGAAGATAGCTTACAGCGCGTTTCACTCGTGGAAAGCTTTACCGTGACCGAAAAAACAGAAGACAGAGTTAAAACAGTCTTGATCGACCTACTCTTTATCGTTCCCTGTATGGCGTATGTTCTATGGAATCGGGAAGAATTTGAATTGATTTATCAGGCTGCTGCCCTCATTATGCTGCTGACTTTTCTTCCCCATGCGCTCTCCACCTTACTTTGGCAGGTTACGGTGGATTATCAGACCATATCCATACGAACTTTTCCGGGCATCACAAGAACCTATGAAATACGGCAGATTACAGAAATAATCGAATTAGAAAACTTCATCGTTTTATATGTTGGAAAGAAAAAAATTGCGAAGATTGCGAAGGACAGCAAAAATTTCCCGTATCTGTTTGAGCGTCTTTTACAGACGGAGGCAGAGATATACCGGAAGTTTTAGCAAGCCGTTTGGATATTTGTCCATTTTTATCTCCATGCCAATGTTTCTTATTGAAAATTTGTGGCCAAAAAGCCAACTTTTTTCAATATATTATACACTATAGTTTATTAACATTCTCCCGCATACCGCCGCCGATAATACTCCATCGTCCGATAATCCGGAATATCCTTCATCTGTTGCCGAAAGGCATTAAAACTGTTATTAGTTTCCCTTGCAAACTGCGTTATGCCCGTCTCTGTCATATGCATCCTTTTATACTCCTCCTTTGTCCTCATACAATTCTTTCAAATCAATCAACCGCACCCTATTTTTGTCACTATGCTCTTTCACCCATTCCGTAAACCCGCTTTTCGAAAAAAGAAGATACTGAACCGTCTCATACTCCTTGGAAATCACCCCATCCTTCTCCAGCAGTTCCTCGTAAACTTTTTTGTCAATCGGTTCCTTTCTGTATTTGCATTCTCCAAGCACGGCTTTCCTAGCAGTCTTATCTAATCCTACAATATCGATATCCGTTGTCACACGTTTCCCCGGATGTGTTCCCCACCATCTCCCGACCGTCGTAACAAAGCAGTCCAGTTTCCCTGTAACACCACAGATCAATGTGTAATGCTTACAAATTTGTTCAAACACGCTGCCCATAAATTCTGATATTTTTGGCTTCACAACATTCTGATAAAAAAGTTCGCCGCGATCCAACTCTATTGCGCCCATACCATCCGGGACGAATTGATACCAGAATTTGAACATACTGTCTTTCAGGATATACTGCACCTTTTTCTTATTCGCTTCGTCCGTGACTGCCTTTTCTTTCAGGACAATACCGGTTGCGATCAGGTTTTGAAGCGCATGAACCGCTACCGACTGCTCCACATGCGACTTATCGGCAATCTCGTTTACTTTGTTCGCCCCCGATGCGATTGCACTGATTATGTCATTATAAGTACCGACATTTCTAAACTCCTGCGTCAATAAATTATTTGGCTCCTCATACAAATAGCCCGTCTTTCTGAAAAATAATTGAATGATATTTTCATCCAGAGACTTCGTATCATCAAGCATAGAAAGATATTTCGCCACACCTCCCGTAACGCCAAAGCAGACCGCTTTCTCCTCATAGGAATAAGCCGGTACAAATTCCGCAGCTTCCAGATAATCAAAAGCATCCAATTTGATCTGTGAAGTCCGCCTTCCAAATATGGGGCTTTTTTCACTCAGCACTTCATTTTCCATAAAACTGACGGATGATCCGCAGAGAATCAAAAACATCTGACCGTGCATCCAGTGATTGTCAATATAACTTTGCAAAACCGACAAAACACTTTTATCCGCTTCCGCCAGATAAGGCAGTTCATCAATGACAATAATCGTTCTCTCTCTTTCGCTGTGTTTTCCAAGAAAGTCCAACAAATCATTGATAGTTTGAAAAGAAAGCGTATTCATTTCCGGAGCAAATACGGCAAGTGCCTGTTTCCCCCACAACTCTATATTTTTATTGATTCCCGCTTTTGTCGCAGTATAGTAAACCGCCCTTTTGTTCTTAATAAATTCTTTAATCAGAGTTGATTTTCCTATTCTTCTTCTCCCATATATTACCGTCATCTGGAAGCCCGGAGAATGGTATCTCTCCTCCAATTCCCGCAACTCGGCTTTTCTTCCTATAAATTTACCCATTCACTACCTCTTTTTAAAATTTTATTGAAACATATTTCATTAAAATATATTTCAACAAAATAATATCATCCTATTTACGTGAGTGTCAACTGTAACCTTTCTTGAACATCTCCCGCACCTCCACCAACTCCGCCCTTTCTTCCCCGGCTCTCCTTCTCACCGCCTCCGTAAAACCGCTCTTACTAATAAAAATCAGTTTCTTTTCCTTCACACTGGGAAATACTTCTGTGGCTGTCACTAAATCATCATATTCATCCATCCCCATAGGTCTGTTTCGAAACTTACATTCCACGAAAATACCCTTCTCTCTTTTCTTGTCAAGAGCAAGCAGATCCACATCATCCTGTGCCTTAATGACCGGATTATTTCCCCACCATTTCCCAATGACATACGGAACAAAAGAAAGTGTTCCAGCTTTTGCCCTTCTAATCAAATACTGTCTGCAGATATCTTCAAAAACAGGCCCCATATAATCATTGATTCCTTCCATGATTTCATCCGCCGCCTGTTCAATCCCCAGCATACCGTAATAACTCTTATTGGAAAACACATATCTGTACCAAAACCTGTAAAAATAATCAGTCATCTCATAGATGCCCTTCTTACTTCCATCCTTTTCACCACACGGAACATGCTTTTCCAACAGACGAAGGGTCTGTAACGTCAACATATATTTACTGCATTTGCTCTTTTCTTCGTGAATGCGATTTGAAATTTCCATAATTCTATTACAACCATTTGCCACCGCTTCCAGAATGGAATTATAAACAGCAGGCTCCCTGAGTTCCATACGCAGCAAAGTCTGCGGTTCATCATTTAAAAATGCTCCCTCCGTCAATATTTCCGCAATCATATTTTCTCTAAGGGAACGTTTCGGATCAAAAGCACACAAATACCTCGGAACCCCGCCAAGGATACCGTAGACAATCAGCTTTTCCTCCTCCGAATAATTTGGGAAAAACGCTGCGCTCTCCAAATAATCAAACGGAAGCACCTCCATGCTTCCCGTACTGCGACCATAAAGCGGACTCTTGTATCCCATCACGTCATTCAGCATGAAACTGACGCTGGAACCGCAAAGAATCAAAAACAGATTCCGTTCCTTCCAATCGTGATCGATCTTATGTTGTAAAATACTCTTAATACTTGGATTGCTCTCTGCCAGAAAAGGAAATTCATCAATAATCAATACCGTCCTTTTCGCCTGCGTTTTTTTACTCAGATAATCCAAAGCGTCTGTCCAATTTGCAAAATTCGCTATAAAACCACCATCAAAATGCTCTTGTAAAAGTTTCGAAAAATCCCGTAAATTTAAGGTATCATTCTTTTCCTGCGCAGAAAAAAATATGGTCTTATGCTTTTTTGAAAATTCCTGCAAAATAGTGGTCTTTCCTATTCTACGCCGACCGTACATAACCAAAAATTCAAACCGCTCACTTACATACATCTGTTCCAGTTGCTTCATTTCCTGTAATCTTCCAATCATCATGCTCCTCCGCTCAAGCCAAAACTACTTATAAGTAGTATACTCTAAAGTAGTTTTCTTTTCAATAACTTTATTTCCTTACGCTTCCAATCCATCACAGAAAACAAAACCGTAAAAACATATTGACACTTCCGTGCATATAGTGTATATATTGATATATACAGAAAATGCACAGATGAAATGTCATGAATCAGAAAGGAGCACGGAAAAATGAATTTATTGCAGGCGGAAAATCTTTCCAAGAAAATAGGGAATTTCCGATTAAACAATATTTCTTTTGAGATTCCGGCAGGTTACCTATGCGGTCTGATCGGGGAAAATGGTGCGGGGAAAACGACGCTTCTTCATCTGATACTCGGTCTGTACCATGCGGACGGGGGAAGTCTTCTGATAGACGGCATGGATTATGCGGACAAAGAAAAACAGATTCATGATCTGATCGGAACGGTGCTTGTGGAAGATTTAATGAATCCCTCTATGACGCTTATGGAAAATGCCGACTCATACGGGAAATATTATTCCGGCTACCGTCGTGAATGTATGGAAAAATATCTGTCCCTGTTCCATCTCGAAAAAGAAAGAAAATTCGGGCGTCTGTCAAAGGGGGAAAAACTAAAATGCCAGTTTGCCTTTGCCCTGTCGCACGACGCAAGATTATTGATACTCGATGAGCCGACCGGAAATTTTGATCCTGATTTCCGAAAGCAGTTTTTTCAGATCATCAAAGAGTTTATTGCGGATGGGACAAGGAGTGTGATTTTGGCAACTCATATCACGGAGGATCTTGACCACATGGCGGATTACCTTATTTATTTAGAGGAGGGAAATCTGATTTTTACGGGGGATATTGAACAGCTGCATCAGTGTTACCGCATGGTATCCGGAGAAAATATAAGATTGATCTGCTTCCCCCGGAGAGAATCATTCATCTGGAAGATGGAGCGTACGGGACAAGGGCGCTCATTGCGCACAGCAGGCTGAACCGTTATGATAAAAGCCTTACCGTCTGGAATCCGACACTTGAGGAATTGATGTACTTTTATACCAAGAGAAAAGATTGAAAAATCACACTGATGTGCTGATTTTTCAATCGCGAGTTTGTGGCTCCGGCATGGAGGGAGAAGTCATGATAAACGATATCATTCGGGATTATTTTGCAATGTTTCGGATAGAAAATTTAAAGAAAGACAATCTGGCGAACAAGCTTTCTTTTTTCGCTTTCTATTTTATTGGTATGATGCTTTGCGGACCTTTTCTGTCACATGCCCAAATTTCCCGGCGTGTTATAGCGGTCCAGTTTGCCGTGTTTGTGCCGATCGTTCTCTCCTATTTTTCCGTACTGGCACATCCGATACGACTTCCTAAAATGATGTATCTGTGTCCAATGCAGCCTGAGGAACGCAAAAAATATATTTACGGCTCGTATTATTTCCGTATCGGCGTGCATATGCTGCCGGGTGTTTTGGGCGTCTGCATAGCGGTTGTTTATTCCTACTGTGATATTTTTTCCGTGATAGAGATGTTGCTTAATTATTTGACGGTTGCGCTTCTTGTCAACCGGGAACCGAATGCGAAAGGAGAGGTATGCGGTATGGTCATCGGTGATATGATCTTTGTCATCGCCATATTATCCGGCGTGATACAGGTTGGCATCATAGCGGATGCCGAACCGGACATGGGAATAAAGGCCGTTTTGTTTGCCGTCTTCTGCCTGATTCAGCTGCCGCTCGAAATCCGTCATCTAAAATCCGCGGGGAAACAGTTACAGGCGGCGGTTTCTTTTGAAAATACCATCCGTTAGAAAGGACGTGGGATGAGAATGAAGATAACGATACTTCCACAGGGAACGCTGGCAATTTATGAGCAAATTGTCAATCAGTTAAAAAGCGCGATTGTAACAGAGGAACTAAAGGCGGGGGAAGCGCTGCCTTCCATCCGCTCGCTGGCGGCGGATCTTAGCGTCAGCGTGATCACGACGAAACGTGCGTATGAAGAACTGGAAAAAGAAGGATTGATCCGCTCCGTTGCCGGAAAAGGCTTTTATGTCTGCGAATATAATACGGATTATCTGAAAGAGAAACAGTTCATGATGTTGGAAAAGCGCCTTGGCGAAATCATCTGCGAAGCGAAGCAGGCAGGGCTTGGCTGCGACGAGTTTATCGAAATGGCGGAAACTTTGTATAAGGCAGACTGAGATGTCAAGGAGGGTAAAAATTGAAAAAGACCATTTTATCGTTTGAACATGTTACCGGAATCAGCCGAAGATTTTCCTTGAAAAAATTTACTTTAAAAAATATCAGCTTCACAATGGAAGCCGGATATTTAT
>DETS01000006.1:29836-48424 GCA_002361735.1 Lachnospiraceae bacterium UBA3282
AGCCGGATATTTATACGGGCTTGTAGGAGAAAACGGCGCGGGTAAGACAACGCTTATGAATTATATCCTGCGGGATACTATCAAGTATGAAGGACAGATTTGTATCGAGGGTGCGGATATCCGCAAAGATCACACCGGGACATTAAATAAAATTGGATTTGTGTCTGAAGACAACCGGTTCTTTGAGGAATGTACCTGCAGGCAGAACGCGGATTTTCTCGGTATGTTCTATGATGCGTTTGACCGGGAAAAATTCTCAGAAACAATGGATTCCATGAAACTGCCCGGCGGAAAAATTTATAAAAACATGTCGAGAGGGGAACGGTTAAAATTCCAGCTTGCATTTGCCATCGCGCACAATCCGAGTCTGTATCTGCTGGATGAGGTCACGGCGGGAATGGATCCGGTATTCCGGGTTGACTTTTTCCATCTGCTGCAGCAGCTTATTCTGGATGAGCGTGCCGCCGTGCTCATGACAAGCCATATCCCTTCGGAGATAGAGAGAAAGACGGATTTTGTGGGTGTAATAAAGAACGGTTCCCTCGTTGCATTTGGGGAAAGTCTTGACATCATTCCGCAGCTTAGAAAGGAGCAGGATTATGACTATGAATGAAAAAACTCAGATATTATTAGATAAATTTTATGAGGAAGAAAAAACATGGTGGCGGGACTGTTACGGATTACACATTGTAGCGATCATCATTCTGGCTATTACAATGATGATGTTTATTCTGCCATGCCAGATTTGGGAGGGAGATTATACAACGTTACCCATGATAATTCTGCTGGAGCTGATAGGACTGGAATATGACATGAGACGGTATTTTCAGTTCCGGGAAGAAGGGAAAATAAAAAGCGTCTATATGATTACACGATATCTGCCGATTGCACGCAGGGAAATTATCATTTATGCGCTGCGCAAATTATTAAAACGCTGCCTGCAGCTTACAGGAATTGCCCTCGGGTGTCAGATCGTGTTTTCGCTTTTGTTTCTGCATACGGTTGCGCCCGGAAATCTGTTGATGCCGCTTCTTTGCTGCTTTCTTTTCCCGATGGTTATTTTGGGGAGTACTTTTTTATGGCGGCAGCACTGATATACTGCCGCCCTTACTGATAAAAGAAAACGACATGATTCCAAGCCATTCCTACCTTGACGGCATCAATCCGATGATCCGCCCTGCAAACTCGTTAAAGTTCTGCGTCTGCAAGATCACCTTTCCCGGTCCGGTCAGCTTTGTTAAAAACAATCCCTCGCCGCCCAGGAAGATATTTTTCAGTCCCTTCACGGTCTCGATCTCATAATGAACGGTCCGTTCAAACGCCACCACATTGCCGGTATCGACTTTGATCACCTCACCCGGCGCCAGATTTTTCTCCACCTTATTGCCGTCGATCTCCAGAAATACCATACCGCTTCCGTTGATATCCTGCAAGATAAATCCTTCGCCGCCGAACAGTCCTGCGGAAAGTTTTTTGGTAAAGGCCACGTTCAGGTTCACCGTCTCCTGCGCGCAGAGAAAGGCTCCTTTCTGGCAGATCAGACCACCGTTTGCCCCTACGTCAACAGGAAGCACCTCCCCCGCCACGGTGGACGCGAAAGCCACCATACTGCCGGGCCGCTCTGCCCGATAAGTCGCCATAAAGAGCGACTCTCCCGAAAACATGCGGCCGATGCTCTTTCCCAGACCGCCCTTCATGTTGGAATCCATCGTGATTCCTTCTGACATCCACGCCATACCGCCCGACTGAGTGTACATCGCTTCTCCCGGGGCATCGAACAAAACCTCCACCGCCGGCATCGTGTCTCCGATAATTCTGTACTGCATCTTTTATTCCTCCTTCATCTTATTTGATCAGCAGCCGCTTTCTCTCGATCATCTCGTCGATCCTCTCGATATACTGCGCTACATCTTTCACATTTTCACAACGTTCGATCCTGTCATCGGGAAAAACGCCCTTGGTGATGGAACCCGCGCCGAGAGCCGCGATGGTCTGCTTCTCCTCGTTGATCAATATATTATAAATACCATACTTGTCCCGTTTGGAATAGCCCACATTTTCAAAATTGCCCGACATATTTTTCTGCCGGTAAAGGTAGTAAGGCACCATCTCCATATCCGCCGCGCCGCGCGCCGCGATCTCCATGATTTCCTCTGTGTTATTGTAGGCGGTCGCCCCGTGCTCCTCAATCCATTTGCCCAGCTTGGAAGCCCGCTTCACTGCCAGAGAATGCACCGTTAAAGCATCCGGCGAAAGCGCCTTGATCGCCTCAATGGTATGCGCCACATCCGCCGCCGTCTCCCCGGGCAGCCCCAGAATGATATCCATATTGATATTGGTAAACCCGACTTTTCTCGCCAACTGAAACGCTTCCTCCACCTGCTCCACGGTATGCCGTCTGCCGATCAGGTCAAGGGTCTCCTGCTTCATGGTCTGAGGATTGACGGAAATCCGCGTCACACCGTTTTCCAACAACACCCGCAGTTTCTCCTCCGTAATGCTGTCGGCCCTTCCCGCTTCCACGGTAAATTCCTGCACCGAACTAAAATCAAAGGCGCTTTTCAGCTTTGTTAACAGCCGCGCCAGCTCCTCCGCCGACAAAGAAGTCGGTGTGCCGCCGCCAATATAAACGGTGTCCAGTATCTTATCCCGAAACAATTCCGCCGTTGCAGCGATTTCTTTCTCCAACGCATGCAGATACTCCCCCACCCGCTTTTTCCACGCACTGATGGGATAGGAGGTAAAGGAACAGTACAGGCAGGTCGTCGGGCAAAAAGGGATTCCCAGATAAAGGCTGTAACCGTCCTCATAATGCAGGGTGCTCAAAATCTCCCGCTCTCTTTTCGCAATGTCCAGCGCCAGCTCGGTCTTTTCCGCACTCACCAGATGTGTGGTTTTCAGATAGTCGGCGGTCTCCGCCTCACTCTTTCCCTGTTCCATCATCGTCATGGCGATCTTTGTCGGTCTGATGCCCGTCAGATTGCCCCAGGGCAGGGTCGTGCCCGTCTCCTCGCAGAGAGACTGATAGAAAAAACGTTTGAATGCATTTTTATATTCCGGGGTGCCCGCCGCTTCCTGCGGTTGCCAAATGTAACTATGCTTTTTTTCTTTCTCGTCCTCCTCTGTCGCAAAGATTCCATTACGTAAACCTTTTGTCTTTTCCTTATGTGCCGCTTCACAAAATAGCTCCAACGTCACTTCATCCTCGCCGAAAAACAGCTCCATCACCGGCTCACCTTCCAGAATCCTTCTGTCCCTGACCTCTGAGTCCGGCGCCAGCATCCTCGGCTCCCACTCCGGATAAAAGGATTTCAATATCGCCTGGATATCATATTCAAACTGCGTTTTATTGCTCTTTATCACCTGCATGATTTATTCCTCTGAAAAATTCTGACTCAAAACGCACTACCACTTCTCCCAACGGCACCTCTTTCACTCTTACAGCTTATCATTTTTACCTCGAAAAGTACAGCCCACCGTCTTATCTGTTCCGCGGCAGCCCCATCTTACAACAGTACAGCCTCCGGCTTCCCTGTTGCAGAATCTGCTCATTCCAAGTCGCCTGCGGCGAGGAGCAGATTCTGTCTTGTCCAAATCTACACACTTTTACGGACTTTGCAGCAAGTGCAAAGTCCTGTTAGGAACTGTTACCCCATCTTATTCCTTACTCCCGCCGCATCAATGCCCGGATGGGTCAGATAGAGACGGCAGATCTGCTCCGTCATCTCCTTGGATATTCCGTATTTCGCGGCAATATCGGAGACCCCTTTCCCCTTATCGATATCCCGCAGAATCAAACGTAATTTATCTTCGGAAAATACCGTTTCCGCTGATTTCTCTGCGCCGCCCGTCTGCACAATGTCCTTTCTGATAACCCGAAGCTCTCCCGTTTCCTCCTCCACTTCCACCACCGCCATGGTCACGGGCTGGGAAAACCGCCTCGGTCCGCAGCTTCCCGGATTCAGATAAAGACAGTTTCCTTCCTTTCGTTCCTCATACTTATGCGAATGCCCGTACACCGCCAGATCATAATTTTCCATCTCTTTGGGCATCTGCTTTTTGTTATGTACCATGAAAACCCGCAGACCGCAGATTTCCTCCGACAATGTTTCGGGGATTTCTTCCGCCCATTCCTTATCCGCATTTCCGCGGACGATATAAAGCGGCGCGATCTCCTTAAGACTCTCCATCACCTTGGGCGTATGAATGTCCCCCGCATGTAAAATCACATCACACCCCCGCAGAATCTCCACAACCTCATCCCGCAGCTTCCCGTGCGTATCTGACAGCACCCCGATTCGCTTCACCCTTTTCTCCTCCGTTTAAAAATATTTCACTAAAATTTATCAGATAACTGCGAAACTCCTCACAGTTCTTACCTAATTATACAAATAACTCTCGCAGTCGCCCTTGCTCAGTAACATGAGATTTTACGAAGCCGGACACAAGAGAGCTATTTGTACAATTTCAATACCTATGAAAGAGTTTCGCTCTGAACTCTATATCTTATTAAACGGCTCCTTATAGCACGCCACACTCCCAAGTTCCTCCTCGATCCTGAGAAGCTGGTTATACTTCGCCACGCGGTCACTCCGACACGGCGCACCCGTCTTAATCTGTCCGGCATTCACCGCTACCGCCAAATCCGCGATAAAGGTATCCTCCGTCTCGCCGGAGCGGTGGGAAATCACCGCCTGATAGCCGTTTTTCTGTGCCATCTCGATGGCATCCATCGCCTCGCTGACCGTGCCGATCTGATTTACCTTCACCAAGATTGCATTTGCCACCTGCAGTTTGATACCCGCGTCCAGACGCTTGGTGTTTGTGACAAAAAGGTCGTCTCCCACAAGCTGAATTTTCTCGCCCAGCTTTTTCGTCATCATCTGCCAGCCGTCCCAGTCATCCTCCGCCAGCCCGTCCTCGATCGAGATAATAGGATACCGTTCCACCAGTTCTTCATAGTAAGCCACCATCTCCTCGGTGCTCCTCGTAATCTCCGGAATCTCCCCGCAGTCCGGCGTCTGACAGCCCGCTTCATAGCACGACGACACAAAGGACCCGTCCGTCTCCTGCCTGATTCGCTTTAACTCCGTCTCCCCCGGAAAATGATACACACCATCTGCTTCATTATAAAGCTCGGAAGCCGCCACGTCCAGCGCAATCTTGATATCCTGTCCCGGCGTATAGCCCGCCGCCTTGATGGACTCCACGATCAGATCAAGCACCGCAAAGGCATCCGGCAGAGACGGCGCAAAACCGCCCTCATCTCCCACGCCCGTGGAAAGTCCTCTGTCATTGCAGATTTTCTTTAAGTTGTGATAAATTTCCGCACAGATGCGTAAACCGTCCGCAAAGCTTTCCGCCTGCACGGGCATGATCATAAATTCCTGAAAATCGACGGTATTGTCCGCATGTTTGCCGCCGTTTAGAATATTCATCATCGGCACGGGCAAGAGTCTGGTATACGCGCCGCCCAGATAACGGTAAAGCGGTATCCCAAGAGCCGCCGCACCCGCTCTGGCACATGCCATGGAGACGCCAAGCGTGGCGTTTGCCCCCAGATTGCTCTTGTTGTCCGTGCCGTCCTGTTCGATCAATGTCCGGTCGATCAATCCCTGATCGAAGGCGTCCATGCCAAGAAGCGACTCACGGATTTTCGTGTTTACATTATTGACCGCCTTGGTCGTTCCGAGACCGAAGTACACTGTCTCACCGTCGCGAAGCTCCACCGCCTCAAACCTTCCGGTGCTGGCGCCGCTTGGCACAGCCGCCCTGCCTTTGTACTGACAGCCGCCCACCTCCTTCTCCACGGTCACCTCCGCCTCCACGGTGGGATTGCCGCGGGAATCCAATATCTGTCTTGCATGTACATCCACGATTCGTAATTTGCTGCCCATATAAAAACCTCCTCTGCGCACTTTTTGTATCTAGTACATCGAATAATAAGTACTCAGCCATATGACTTGCCTAAATTTCCATCTGCTGCGTTGTCGTCAATCGACGTAGCCACCGCTACGCCTCTTTCCTCCGCCTTGCATATGAAAATTCATTCTGCGTCATATAACTAGAAACTTATTATTCGATGTACTAGTATGCGCAAAGGAGGTCTAAAACATGTACCTTATTTATTTACTTTGCCGCCGTAATCGTAAGCGCGTGCATATACGCGTCGTCCCCTCTGGAACAGGTCACCGAAACCTGCTTTCCCTTCACTAACACCTTACAGCCGACGGGCGCGGATACCTTGTCCATCTTTAACTCCATCTCGCCCGCGGAAGTATCCAAAACCAGTACATTTTCCGTGGATTTTTCATTGACTGTACCGGTTACCGTCGCCTGTGAGGAAGTATCCACCGTCGCCGATGAGCTATCCTTTACTCCCGTAATCACGCTGGCATGAAGATTGTTGTCAGGACCTCTGAAATAGGTAACCATCAGCTTATTTTTCGCTGTCAGGACCATACCTTTAGCGGTATCCGTATTGCCATCGATTTTAAAGGTGAAGTCTCCCTCCGAGGTCTCCAGATTCAAAATCGTTTCATTCGTGCTCTCCCTGACCGTCCCCGATACGGTTCTGGTCTCCCCCGTTACATTGGCAACCGGCGCCTGCTCATATGTCTGGGTATTTGCATCTGTCTGCGACGCATCCATAGAAGGAGCCGTTCCCACATCCGCAATACTGAGAGCGTGCATACAGGCGTCTTCACCTCGCGCGCATCTGACCACATATTTCCCGGACACTACTAAAACGGAGCAGCTGCTGAAATCCGTATCCCGGTCCAGTTTGATTTCCATCTCACCCTGTGGCGTGTCCAGATAGAGAACAGTTTCCGTTGTTTTCTTATTGACTGTTCCAATCACATTGGAAACCTTTGAAGTATCCAGGGCAACACTGGGATTCTCCACGCTCTCCGAAATGGTAACCGCATGGAGATAACCGTCATTTCCGTTTGCAATCGACACAGAAATCTGTTTATCCGGCAAAAGCATTTTACAGTTGCCGGTGCTGGTATCCCCGTCGATCTTAATCTCCATTTTTCCGCTTTCCGTATTCAGATATAAAAGCTTGGCAGTAGTCCCTTCCATCACCTTACCCTGTACCGTAGCAATTACTTCCGCCGCCTGCACATCCATCTTCGGCGCCAATGTCGGCAAAAGCAGAAGACCGCAGGCCGCTAAAGCTGCCAAACTTAACCTTGCCCATCTTTTGTATTTTTTCATGTTTTCCTCCCATCCTGTATAACAATAGATTACCATAATAAATACTTATGTAAATCTATTATATATCATTTCCAATCAAAAAAGCAAGCGCTTTTTCTGCGCCTGCTTGTATCGTTATTCGTTCCGAATCGCCGCCAGCGGACTTAACCGCATCGCCCTTCTTGCCGGGAAAAATCCCGCCACCATGCCGACCATTACCGCAAACACCAGCGACAAAAGCGCCAGCCAAATCGGAATATAGGAGATCCCGCCGACCTCCATCATCTCGCCCGACGCCTGCGCCGCCACCCTGTTGATCACAAAAGAAAGGATAAAACTTAAGATCAACCCAATCACGCCGCCGATAAAACCGATGAAGCCAGCCTCCATCAAAAAGAGACTGCGGACATTTCTCAAGTCGCATCCGAGCACCTTCATGACGCCGATTTCCTTGGTACGCTCATAAATGGACATCATCATGGTATTGGTGATACCGATGGCCGCCACAAAAAGAGACACTGCGCCGATGCCGCCAAGCACCATCTGAATATAGCCCATCGTTTTCTGTTCCGACTCCACCCATTCCGCCTGACTGTTGGCCTCATACCCCAGATCCTGCAAAGACTTCTGTAAAGCCACCACATGATCCATGCTGTCCACATTTACCAAAAGCCTGCTGTAATAAATCTCTTTGTAGGGTTTTCCCGTCTTGGTCTGCGGTTGTCCCGGAATCACTTTATTCTTGAATATCTTTTTCATTTCCGCCATCAGCTGATCGATATCGCACAGCGTATACCAACCGTATTGAGACCACTGATTTTCCGCGGGCGTCGCTTCCACGCCGCAGGTCTCGATCAGATATTTCTTGGGCGGTTTCTTCGTCTGCCCGTTCTCATCCACTGACCCCGAGCCATAGTAAGCGTCCATATCAAAAATAACAAAGATCGGATCTTTCATCAAATCGATATCCGGCAGAATGCCCGTCTCCCAATAACTGCCTCCGCTTCCTTTAGAATTATAAAAATTCTGCAAAACTTCATTGCCGTAAAAAAACGTGAGTGTCTGGTCATTTCCCGGAAGCTGCCCCTGCCCCACCTCGAGACCCAACTCTGCGATTGCCTCCTTAGGCATCCCCTGTATCTGCAGATATCCCTGATAACTGCCGTACATGGCAAGCGCCTGGGTCTCCAACACCGGATATACCGATTCTACATGCTCCATCATCAAAATCTCGTCGATCAGTTTCTGATCCAGTCGTTTGACCTCATCCGTGGAAGAATCATTCCACGGCGCGTTCACCGTCACCTGCGTCAGGCTCCCGTAAGACTCATACTGCGCCATCAGGGACTTACTCAAACCAAGCCCCAGTGACACCATGACCACAATGGAAGCGACACCGATCACCACGCCAAGCACTGTCAGGATGGTTCTCACTTTTCTTTTCCAGAGATTACTGCTGCTCATCCGCAGCAAATCAAGAAACTTCATGTCTGCTCCGTTCCTTTAATCTATTTGAACAAATCATTGTCTATATCCGCCAGGTCAGCCGCCACCTCAAGCGCCGCCTTTTTCTTTTTGCGAAGTTTCAAAAACACAACCAAACCCGCCACTGCTGCCGCGACCACCACTACGGCGATTCCCACGATCAGACCGGTCTTAGGCTTTCCGCCTTCTCCGTCTTCCGGCATCATGCCGTCTCCCATCATATCGCCGCCCATCATGTCACCCATCATCATATCGTCCATCATCATTTCATTGACAAACAGCGTAATGGTCTTTTCCTCCGTAGTCACATTACCCGCATCGTCCTCATAAGAGATCTCCAGCGTTACCGTGCCGTCATCCATGGTCGCCGCAGCGCCCGTCAGCATCACGTCCACATTTCCCGTATTGCCGGACTGCAGATTTCCCACAAATGCCGATGCCTCCGCAATGGAATCCGCAATGAATTTCACCTGTACATTGTAAAGTGTCGTCTTTCCCGTATTGTAAATGCTGAACATCACGTTTGACTGAGAACCCACTTCAATGTTATCGGGCACTACCTCCGGGATACTGGTATCAAAACGGCTCTCCTGCATGATCGGAATCGAAACGCTCGCCTTATCCGTCAAGTCAAAGACCGTAGCGGCGTCATATTTCATGTTGACATCAAGAACGTAAGGTTTCTGTGCCAGATCCGCCTTTGCCGTCATCTCGATCTCAATATCCGCCGAAGTGTCCGGCGCAATTTTCTCCATATAGACAGAGCTTGATCCCGATGTCGGCAGAAAAGCTGAGTAAGTGTTGGTTTTATCGTCCCCCTCCTGTGCCGCCTGCATATCGAAGAGCACGTTGGTCACCGTCGTATCCTTGGAAGTATTCTTTACATGGATCGTCAGGGTAAAGGTTTCCCCTGCAAAGACCTTTGCCGGGTTCGTCTCAAAGCCCGTCACCACGATACGAGGCTTCGATCCTGTTGCTTCCTGACCGTTCCCGCCGATAAAGCCGCTGCCCGGCTTGCCGATGGTCTTTACATACACCGTAAGCTCCGCCGGCTCCTCGCTGCGGATACCCGCCTTCGTATAAGATATCTTGAATTTCAAAGGATAGTAGCCCGTCATCACATCACTTCTGGTCGTAAAGTGAAAGGTAAATTCCCTGCGGTTTTCCATCGCCGCTTCCTTGGTGGCGCAGCCGGGAATATAAGGTTCCGTCTGTAAGTAATTCGTTGCATCCGGCTCAAAGGGCCACTCCGTTACCGCATTGGAGATCACAGGCTCCACGATCAGATCGTTTAATTCCTCCGTACCGAAATTCATGATGGGCAGCACGATCGCCACATTCTGTCCATAGCTTACGATGGGCGTCTGCCAGTTATCGGCCACCTGCAAAAACTCACTGGTAGTCTGGGACACCTTCGCCACTGCCGTAGACTCCATATTTCCCTTAACGGATGATACATAAGACCACAATTCCGTCAGAGACATTTCCGTATTGGCAATATAGTAGACCGCGCTGTCAAAAAGTTTATGCAGGCTCTCCATCACCTTTTCATCCAGGTGATAACGCACCTCAAGGCTCTGCATGTAGTAGAGCAAATCCTCATCTGCATCAAAACGATCGTCGTCCGTGATCACCCGATCGGATGTTCTCTGTATATATTTGGTTGTATCGTTACTGCTGACGCTCTCCTCCGTCGCCTCCACATAAGGCATTCCGCCGGGAATCGAACGAACCGATGGTGCCGCCAGAAATAACACGGCACAAAGCAGTATGCCCACTCCCGTTCTGCACACTGTTTCTCTCCTGATCAAATTTCTTCTCCTGATTCGCCCGTTCTTTTTCATTTTTACCTCCATACCGGAACTCTTTCTTCCCTAATTGCGATGTTACAATCCTTTTCCCTGCCCGGCAGATCACTCCTGCACCGCGATTTCCTCCGGCACATCCTTTTCATCCCGCTCATTGATCTCCAGGATTTTTCCATCCCTGATTCTGATTACAACGTCTGCAAAACCCGCCAGGTAATTGTCATGCGTGACCATAACAAGCGTCTGGTTTTTCTCCCGTACCACTTTTTTCATCAGGTTCATGACCTCCACGGAGGTATTTGAGTCTAAGTTTCCCGTAGGTTCATCCGCAAAGATGATCTCCGGCTCCACCACAAGTGCTCTCGCCACGCCCACACGCTGCTGCTGACCGCCTGACATTTGGTTCGGGCGGTGTTTTTTATGTTTGGTCAGCCCCACCAGATCGAGCATCTCCTCCGCCTTTTGATTGCGGCGCTTTTTATCCATGCCCTGAAAAGTCAGGGGCAGCGCCACATTCTCAATAGCGTTCATCGTCCCCATCAGATTAAAGGACTGGAAGATAAAACCGATATGTTCCCTTCGGAAGGCCACAAGCTGATTCTCTGTCTTTTTTTCCATGTGCTCGCCCGCGATCACGATCTCGCCCTTGGTCGGTTTTTCCAATCCCGCCAACATATTGAGCAGCGTGGATTTTCCGGATCCGGAAGCGCCCACGATCGAACAAAAGCACCCCCTCCTGATGGAGAAGCTGACCCCGTTTAAGGCGCGCACCCTCTCCTCTCCGACCCGGTATATCTTATAAAGATCCTTCACCTCAATGACCGGTTCACCCCATTTGCTAACGTCCACATCCGTTTCCTTTCCATCCTGTTATCGTCTACTTTCACTCCCCGGAGAATGCCGTCGCCTCCACCACAAATTCGGGTACCTTTCCCGCATAGATGGAGTAATCGAAATAATAACTGTCCCTCTCATAGGGATAGGACGAATCCCGCTTAAACACGACCTCCACGGAGTAGTTCTCGTCCAGATCCCGATAACGGCTCCAGGGCGCGTCGATCCAGTTGCAGTACAGATGCGGCAGAATCTGCGCGATTTCTTCCTCCTTGTAGAAGGTCTCCGAAACCGTATAATCCGTATACTCGGCATCCCATGTATCCGCTGCGCCGGCCACAGCCTCCTTGTAAAGCGCATATCCGGGATCCCCGTTAAATTGCGCTTCCGGATTCTGCGAAAGTTCATTGTGGTAGCAGGTCACCGTTACCGACTCGATATCCGCCGCATCAAGCTGCATCGGATAATATGCTCCCAAATCTTTCAATGCTGAGATCGTATTTTCAAAACTGTCATACACCAAAAATCTTCTCTGGCTGAAACTCTTATATTCAAAGGCGAAACTGCCGCAGGGACGATTATGCCTTACCAGCGAAAAGTCAAACTGCTCCATATCCTTCGCCCAGGCATCCAGAAGTCTGCCTGCTTCTTCCACCGGAATCGTTGCCTTAGCCGGACCGTTGGTATAATAAATTTTGCTCACGCCTTCCAGCAGCCTCTCGTCTGTCAAGCCCTGAAACACACCTTTTTTATAGGCGTCCATACAGAAAATCTGATTCAGGAGTTTTTCTGTTTCCGGGTCGTCATAGTCAACCCGTATGCATCTTGCCTTCTGCCTGCCCGATTGCAAGCGGTACAGAATCTGCACATAGCGGTCATCCTCCATTTCCTCCGGATCGCCCGCCTGCTTTGCCGCCTCAGCCAGCGCCAGCACAGGGGAGGTATCCGTCAGAAACATATGCTCCATTTCAAATTCGTTTTTCTCAATATAATGCTGATCCTCATCCCAGTAATTATCATAGTACCCGTCTGCTGAAATTGCAATACTCTCCACCTTATTTTGCGCCGGAACGTAATCGTCATACCCAAACAGATCCCATTTATAGCAGCAAAATATTGCCAAAATGCCAACTAACGCGACACCACCGGAAATCAAATGCTTAAAAATGCTTCTGATATCAAAATCATAAATCACTTCCACAGCAGCGCAAAAAAGCAGTCCGCCCGCCAGCATACCCGCCACCAACAGCATCTCATTCTGATAGGAAGCGTCATATACCATTCTGCCCACCAAAAACGCAACGGGAATCGCTGCCGCCACCTTGATCACCGGCTCCAGAAAACGATAGGCGATCGCCTTACCTGCCGTTTCCGAAGGGCGTTTCCCATAAGCATACCGGCAAAGGAAAAGAAGCACTACCGCGATCCCGATCCATTTCGCCGCCAGAGGCATCGCCATCCTTGCCGCTGCCGCGGCATCCGGCATATTTTTGATTTCCCAGATATTCATCACATAGTCATAGCCCACGGAAAGTATGGGTTTATCTTTCAAATAATAGGGGGAATACGTTTTGAAAAACATCCCTTTCAAACTTTCCGCCATACTGCTGATCATAAGCTCATACAGCGCAAACAGCAAAAACAGCGCCGCCGTCACAAAACGATTTCCCGTCAGCATCACCGCCAGGATCATCAGGTGATAAAAAACCAGGAAGAAGCAAAGATTCCAAATAAAGGCAAGCCCCGCTTCCGCCAATACTTCCCCGTTCACCGCTCCCTGCGCTGCAGCCAGAACCATCCCCAGAATCAGTCCCGACAGATTAGCCACCAGATACATAAACAGACCGTTCACATAAACCACGGCAAATCTCTTATTTTTTGACACGGGAACGCTGTGATACAGATCCACCTTCCTTCTGTCAAACAGATAAGAAAAGCCCTGCATGCCGATGATTGCCGCCAGAACCAGGACAACCGGATAAATATTATCGGAAAACGCCAATGCATCCCTCGCCGCCTGATACATGGCCTGTTTAAATTCCTTCTGATTTATGTAAGTTCCCTGTGCATAAAAGCCCTTGATACGGCTTAAATAGATCATCGTCATTCCACCGTAGACGAGAAGCTGTGACAGCACCGCCACGATCCACACCCAGATCCGCCGTTTATGATTTTCCTTACAACTACCCCAGAATGAGCTTTTTGATGTCATAGCCTGCCACCTCCGTTTCACTGATAAAGATCTCCTCCAAAGACAGGGGAAGCACCTCGTAAAAAATCGTATCCACCGTGGCGAATCTGGCTTCCACTTCTTCTCTGGTACTGCGCACCGTGATCGTGCTCAGCGACCCTCTCTGCTCTTTCTTCAAGATCTCCAGTCCGTTCAATGCCTTCAACTCATCTTCCACATTTGCAAACACACACTGCACTTTCTGGATGCTGCACTTCATATCCTCCAGATCTTTGGAAAGCAGCACGCCGCCCTTATGTAACAATCCCACATGATCGCAGATATCTTCCAATTCCCGCAGATTATGAGAAGCGATCACGGGCGTCAGTCCCCGCTCCTCCATCTCCTTGGCAAAAATGGATTTGATCCCCTGCCGCATCACGGGATCCAGCCCGTCAAACGTCTCGTCGCAGAGAATGTATTTCGTGTGGGAACAGATCCCCAAAAGCAGGGCAAGCTGTTTCTTCATGCCCTTGGAAAAGGTACCGATCTTTCTGTTTTTGTCCAAATTAAACTTTTCCAGATACTTATAAAACTCCACCCTGTCAAACGCCTCATAGATACCGCTGTAATACCTCTCCATCGTCCCGGCGTTGGCGTTTGCAAAGAAATAAGGTTCGTCGGCAATAAAAAACAACCGCTTCTTTGCCTCCACATTGTCGTACACAGGCATATTATCGACTGCCACCGTGCCTTCATCGGGTTTTATCACGCCCGCTATCATGCGCAGCACCGTACTCTTTCCCGCACCGTTGGTACCGATCAGGCCGAAAACCGTCTTTTCTTTGATGGTAACGCTGACCTCATCGACGGCTCTGATATCTTCAAACCGTTTCGTCAGATTATGTATTTCTATCATAAACTTTCCTCCTTGTCGGAGCGCTGTTATATCTGCCCGCTCCGCTTTTATGCCCTGAGATTTTCAATCTCCAATGTGAGTTCCATCTTCGTCATGCCCAGCTCCAGCACCTCTCTCACAAGTCGCAGAATTTCTTCCAGACATTCTTTCTTCCGCGTCTCCACAAGCTTCCCGTCTCCGGACACGAAGCTGCCTCTGCCTTTCACCGTATAGATAAAACTCTGTCGCTCCAGCTCTGCATAAGCTTTCTGAATCGTATTGGGATTGATCGACAACTCCATCGCAAGATTGCGCACCGAGGGCATCTGCTCGTCCGGCTGCATAACCCCTTTTAAAATCAGGGTCTTATAACGCTCTACAATCTGCTCGTAAATGGGGTGGGTGTCTTTGTAATCTATCAGTATCATAGCGGCTCCTTTCTCAGTTTTTCCCCCCCCCCCCCTAACAATACCAACTGTACTATTAGTGGTGGTACAGTTAGTATACACCTGCCTTGTCTCCGCTGTCAAGTGGGTGCACAAGTCTGCCCTCATATAAGCATGACGCAGGCTTTTTGAGCCTTTCGACTCTGCTTATTCGCGCAAAAAGAGCCATACACCAAACTTTTGTGTACAGCCCTTCTTTTTTTATATCATTTATATAACGTGATCCTGTTATCCTGCGCCAGTTCCTAGCGATGCAGGTATTGATGCAAAACGCTCATTAACACTTCAATATCGATCGGCTTGGCTACATGGGCGTTCATACCGCTTTTTAATGCCGCCTCCTTGTCATCTTCCATGGCGTTTGCCGTCATGGCGATAATGGGCAGCGTTTTCACATCCTTGCGGTGCATCGCTCGGATTGCTTTCGTCGCTTCGTATCCGTTCATCACCGGCATCTGCACATCCATTAAAACGGCGTCATAGTACCCTTCCTCCGAGTTTTCCATCATCCCGACCGCGTCGGTTCCGTCCGGCGCCATTTCGATCATAAATCCCGCCTCCGTAAGGATCACTTCCGCGATCTCGCGGTTCAGTTCATTATCCTCCACCAGCAGAAGCCGCTTTCCGCTGTAATCGGTCTTGGTCCACGCTGCTTCCTCTCCTACGGCCCCACTGCCAAGATTGTTTGCCGCCAGCAGTGCCGCCTTTAAGTCGGACATAAACAACGGCTTCTCGCAGAACGCGGTCACGCCCGCCGCCTTCGCCTCCTCCTCAATATCCGTCCAATCATAGGCAGTCAAAATAATAATGGGTGCATCCGCTCCCACAACACTGCGAATCTTTCTCGCAGTTTCGATCCCGCTCATTTCCGGCATCTGCCAGTCGATAATATAAGTATGGTAAGGATCACCATCCCCGTGGGCAGACTGCGCACGGTACACCGCCTCCCTTCCGGACGTTGTCCACTCGGCGCGAAGCCCTATGCTCTTTAACATTTTGCTCACGCTGTCACAGACATTTAAGTCATCGTCCACTACAAGAGAACGTAAGCCCTCCAGTTCCTTGATCTGTTCCGCGGTTTTCTCCACATCCTGAAGCTGCAGCGGAAGCTTTACCGTAAAGGTGCTGCCCTTGCCGACTTCACTCTCTACCGTAATTTCTCCCCCCATCATGTCAACGATGCTTTTCGTGATGGGCATCCCGAGCCCCGCGCCCTGTATGCCGCTTCTCGTGGCGGTGGATTCCCGCTCAAACGGCTCGAAAATATGCTTCACAAACTCCTTCGACATACCGATTCCGTTGTCCTTGACCGTAAACACATAGTCACCCCAGCCGTGCTTAAAGGTTGTGTGCTGCGTGATGCGGAAACTCACCGTACCGCCTGCCGGCGTGTACTTGACGGCATTTCCCATGAGATTGATAAAAATCTGGTTCAGCTTTAACGGGTCCGCGATCACATCCTCGTTTACCACCTCGAAGGTATCGATAAACATTTCCATCTGCTTCGCCTTTACCTGCGGCTGGACAATATTCACCAGATTGTGCATCAGCTCCGGAATATTGCATTCCTGATTATGAATCTGCAGTTTTCCGCTCTCAATACGGCTCATATCGAGAATATCGTTGATCAGTCCCAGCAGATGATTACTGGAAGAAAGAATCTTCTGCAGGCAGTCTTTCACCTGTTCCGTGCGTTCCATATGGCTTGCCGCAATCGTGGCAAAACCGATAATGGCATTCATAGGTGTACGGATATCGTGGCTCATATTTGAGAGGAACGTAGTCTTTGCCTGATTGGCGTGCTGCGCCTGCATCAGCGCATCCTGCAGTGCCTGCGTCTGCTCCCGCTGCCTGCACACCTGCTCCGTCGCGTTCTGACGGACATACAGTACCCGGACCGGCCGCCCGTCTTTTCGCTCCAGACAAACTGCCGTCAAATGCTCCCACTCTTCTTTCCCTTTACGGGTAACGTGGCACTCGTGAACGGCAGCGTCTTTATCAACGAGCACTTCCCTGAGATTGTCGATCCGGCAGAATCGGCGGAACGCCTCTTTCCCGTCTTCTCCGATGATATCCGCCGCATGACGTTCCAGAACTTCACTGTAAACACCCTCCGCCGGAATGGCAGCATTAATCGGTCCGACTCCCGCCAGATAAGCATAACTGTCCTGCTCCAGATCCACGATCATATAGCGCGACGCAAAAAGAATGTTCACACCCCGGAGCACATCGCCCCTTAACTCATTTTCTACTTCCAGGTCCTTACGCCGCAGCGCAGCGCGGAAAAGCATATAAACAACATAGATCACAAACAGGACGAGCAGGCAGATTTCCAATATAATACCCGCCATATTTGCCCTGTCGATCATGGTCTGCGTAACATTTTTCGGAAAAGCCTGCACGAGGACATAATCATAGCCCTGCAGGTGCATGACACAAAGGTTATCCGTTTTACAGCCCTCCGCACATAAAAGCGCCGTGTCCGTGCCGTCTTCAAAGGCTCTCTGCGCCGTGGCTGCGGTTTCTTCGTCGATCATGCCCTCCGCCGCCAGAGAGGTAAACAGACGTTCCCCATATGTGCCTCCGGAGTTGGCAACCACCATCCCCTCCTTCGTGCACAGGAACACATCCGCAGGCTCACCAAAGTAACTGGCAGCAAGCATATCCCGCAGATAATCCTCCGCAAAATACAGTCCCAGAAACATGCCCGCAACTTCCTGTCCGTCATATACGGGCGCATAAAACACCATCATGGGCTTGCCCGTAATCCTGGACGTCTCTACCGTTTCCAGACCGCTTTCTCCCCGCATGCCCCTGGCAAAATAATCCCTGTCCGAGCTGTCGTTTGTTGCTCCGTTGGACGCCAGATTGACGCCGTCTCTATTGGTAAAGCAGACGGCGTCAAACGTGGTGTTATCTTCCCATTCTTTCAGCAGAGGAGCATCAACCTGTCCTACTCCTCCGCTGGCACTGACCAGATAGGCGTTATTTTCGACCCGCTGCAGCGCATTGTCAAATTCACTCTCGATCCGCTTCACCGTATGTCTGGCAGAATCCTCCGCATAGACCCGGTTCTGCTCCTGGATCCTGCTTCTGTTCAGCGCCGTATAAACATTAAATAACACGAGCACAACCAATAGAAATACAAATGCGTAAACAACCGGACGCCATGTCTTTTTCTGCTGCTTCATCCCTTCCGGCTCCTCCCCTGATCTGACCGGTCGTTACTTCACCAGCAGAGATTTCCCCGTCATCTCCGCCGGCTGCTCCATGCCCATCAGTTCAATGATCGTAGGTACGATATCCGCAAGGCACCCGCCCTCGCGCAGTTTGTAAGCCGGATCCGCGTTGACCAGGATAAAGGGCACCGGATTCGTGGTGTGCGCCGTGAAGGGCGCGCCCGTCTCCTCGTCGATGAGCTGTTCCGCATTGCCGTGATCCGCGCAGATGAACATCACGCCGTCCACCTCTTTCAGTGCGGAAACCGCCTTGCCGACACACTCGTCCACAGCCTCCACAGCCTTGATCGCCGCTTCCTGCACACCGGTGTGCCCCACCATATCAGGGTTTGCAAAGTTGATGATGATCACATCATACGTTCCGGATTTGATTGCCTCCACCAGTTTGTCGCACACTTCGTAAGCGCTCATCTGGGGCTTTAAATCATAGGTCGCCACATCCTTGGGAGAATTGACCAGAATACGGGTCTCTCCCTCATTTGGCTCCTCCACGCCGCCGTTGAAGAAG
>DETS01000006.1:48722-49399 GCA_002361735.1 Lachnospiraceae bacterium UBA3282
GCCGTTGAAGAAGAAGGTCACATGCGCGTACTTCTCCGTCTCCGCGATTCTCGCCTGCTTCATGTCGTTCGCCGCCAGCCATTCGCCAAACGTATTGGTCACGGAAATCTTGTGGAATGCCACTTCCTTATTGGGAATGGTGGGATCATAATCCGAGAAGCACACATAGGTCAGATCCAACCGTTTCTCTCTCGCAAAGCCTTTGAAGTCGTCGTCACAGAAGCTTCTGGTAATCTCTCTGGCTCTGTCGGGACGGAAGTTAAAGAAGATTACGGAATCCCCGTCCTGAATCGTCGCCACAGGCGCGCCGTTTTTCTTTACCACCGTAGGCTTCACAAACTCATCCGTCTCATCCCTGTCATAGGAAGCCTGGATTCCGGCAGGACCGCTCTCTGCCTCCAGCCCCTCGCCCTTGGTGAGCGCCAGATAAGCCTTCTCCACTCTGTCGTAGTTATTGTCACGGTCCATCGCATAATAACGGCCCGTCACGGAAGCGATTTCTCCGACGCCAATCTTCTTCATCTCGGCTTCCAGTTCCTCCGCATAGCCCTTACCGCTTGCCGGAGGCGTATCGCGTCCATCCAAAAACGCATGAACGTAAACCTTTGTCAGCCCGTTTCTCTTAGCCAGCTCCAAAAGCCCGTAGAGATGGGTGTTATGGCTGTGCACACCGCCGT
>DETS01000074.1:0-247 GCA_002361735.1 Lachnospiraceae bacterium UBA3282
ATAAAGAAAAGGAGACAACAACATGAAGAAATTCGTCTGTAAGGTATGCGGATATGTTTACGAAGGAGAGGCTGCTCCGGCACAGTGCCCGATCTGCAAGGCTGGCGCTGACAAGTTCGAAGAGATGATCGAGGGCATGACATGGGCATGTGAGCACGAGGTAGGCATCACAGAGGGTGTTAGCGAGGAGATCATGGCTGGCCTGAGAGCAAACTTCGAGGGTGAGTGCACAGAGGTTGGTATGTAC
>DETS01000074.1:283-413 GCA_002361735.1 Lachnospiraceae bacterium UBA3282
AGCAGAACACGCTGCTAAGTTTGCGGAGCTTCTTGGCGAAGTCGTTACCGATTCTACCAAAAAGAATCTGCAGATGAGAGTGGAAGCGGAGAACGGCGCTACCGCAGGCAAGTTCGACCTTGCAAAACGC
>DETS01000074.1:566-15085 GCA_002361735.1 Lachnospiraceae bacterium UBA3282
GATCGGCCTCTACTGGGAGAAGGCTGCATGGGAAGAGGCTGAGCACGCTTCCAAGTTCGCTGAGATCCTTGGCGAGGTAGTTACACCGAGCACGAAGAAGAACCTCGAGATGCGTGTAGCCGCTGAGAACGGCGCTACGGCAGGCAAGCTCGAGCTGGCTAAGCTGGCTAAGGCTGCGAACCTTGACGCAATCCATGACACCGTTCACGAGATGGCTAGAGACGAGGCAAGACACGGCAAAGCATTTGAAGGTCTGTTAAAGAGATACTTCAGCTAAACCATTTACCGAATTTTTGCGGGGATGACGCCGAAAAGCCAATTCCCCGTATCAAATTCAAAAGAATAACATATATAAGAAACAAACAGATAAGGAGAAAACGACTATGAAAAAATATTTTTGCAATCCCTGCGGCTATACATATGATCCTGAGAAAGGGGATCCCGAGCACGGCATCAAGCCCGGCACCGCATTTGAGGATCTTCCGGCGGACTGGTGCTGCCCCCTTTGCGGCGTAAGTAAAGATATGTTCCAGCCCTGTATTGATAATTACAACTAAGGCACAAAGCGGGAGCGCCCGAAATCGGGCGCTCTCTTTTCCTTCACAGATATCCGTTCTCCTTAAGCCACGCCACCGACTGCCGCAGCGCCTCCACCGTCTTTGTCTCCACCACACAACGGCAGCCATTCGTCTTAGCCAGCCTAAGCCTCTGCGCCAGATCGATCTCTCCCGTCCCCAGCGTCAAATGGTTTTTACTGCCTTTTCCGTCGTGGATATGAAAATGCTGCAGCCTGTCTTTTCTCCCCATCAAAAAGGACTCGTCCACGTTGCCGCACCCGTGGGAATGCCCGATATCCCAAGTCAGACCAAACATTTCACTCTGCAAAAGGTAGTCGATTGTTTCCTTCTCAAAATCGTGAAAACCGTCCGTATTTTCGATACACACCTTGATTCCGCTGTCTTTCGCCACACGTTCGCACAATTCCCGAAACCGTGCAAAATTCTCCATATATTCTTTCCGATAGGTATCGAACAAATACACCCTTCGATCCGGCAGGGTAAAATATACCCCCTGGTGCATGTGCATATTAAGAAGCGGTACACCGATCTCTTTCGCCGCCGCCAGACTGCGCAGTTTTTTCGTTTCCTCCAGCTGCTGCGTCTGAAACAACGGCAAATTCATATTCAACTCAATAAACTGTAATCCCAGCTCCAGACACAGGGCGATATTTTCCTCCAGATCTTGATTCTCAATCAACGTCGGCATTCCGAAATCCATCCAAGCCTTCTCCTTCCGAATTTGATTTTTATTGTCATCATCATATCACAAGTGCGCTCATCCTTCTACTAAATCTCTTTATTCCCTTGATTGCCGATAAAACATTGTTTTACGCCGTAAAGGCATTAACAATGTGCAAAAGACTAAAATTATGATATAATGAGCACAAAAGAAAAAGAAGCGACTGATTATTTGACAACGGAGCTCAACAATGGATTACAGACAGCCAAACTGGATCAATCAATATTTAACGCCCGACGAGTATATCCTCTGGAACGGTCAGCCGGGAAAGGGAAATCTTCTGAACAAGCAGGATATTATTATGATCCCGTTCAGTATTATGTGGTGCGGATTTGCCATCATATGGGAAGCCGCCGTATTGATCATGCCGGCTCCGCTTTTATTTAAGATCTGGGGCATTCCCTTCGTCTGCGTCGGTTTATATATGGTGTTTGGCAGATTTATCATGAAGTCCTATCTGAGAAAAGAGACCGTTTATGTCATTACCAACAGAAGGATTTTCTCTTTCTGTAAAAATCAAATGAATACCGTTGACTATCATATCTGTCCCACAAAAACGATCACGCGTCATGCGGACGGTTACGGAACCATAACTTTTTCTTCGACGACGCAGCCGAACCATATGTTTTTCCTGCGCGGACAGTTCCCGAATCAAAATTTCTTTGAACTGGACAATATCCCCGATGTTGACCGCGTTATAAGGCTCCTTTCGGGGCAGTCATAAACATTTTCGTCCAAATTACTCTGATGATCGTGCATAATATGCTTTACAATGCAAAACATATTATGATAATTTATTGACAGTGTTTTCGATTTGACATAGAATGAAAGAAAAAGAGGTGATTTTATATGGCTACTACAAATATAAATGTGCGCGTAGATTCCATGTTAAAGCAAGAAGCAGAGGCTCTTTTCAATGATCTTGGGCTCAATATGTCTTCCGCAATCAATATGTTTCTGCGTTCCGCAATTATGCACAATGGTATTCCTTTTGAAGTAAAGCGCCAAACGCCGAATGAAGAAACAAAAGCAGCATTAGGTGAATATGAAGAAATGAAAAAGAATCCCGGAAACTACAAACGCTATGATTCGTTTGACGAAATACTGGATGAGGTATTTGCCGATGCTTAAAATTGTCCCTTCCAATCAATTCAAAAAGGATCTAAAACTTACAAGGAAGCGTGGCTGCAAAATAGAACATCTGCGAGATGTAGTCAATACATTAGCCAGTGAACAAAAGTTGAATCGGAAGTACCATGATCACGAATTGGCAGGTAATTATAGCGGATTTCGAGAACGTCATATTGAACCGGATTGGCTTCTAGTCTATCGTATCAGTCAAGATATGTTAGAGCTATTTCTATTCCGTACCGGAACACATTCTGATTTGTTCTAAATAAGTTTTAAGTTTCGAAAAATATCACCAGCAACCCAAAGTTGCCACAAATAATTGATTAAACAAAAAGGCATCCGCATGAAAAATAATTTAAAACATAAAGCAATGATACTGCTTGGAATCGTGCTTATCCTTAGGCTGGCATTCCTGTTAAAACTCTTTATCATCGGCAAGCCGGTTGACGGTGTACAAGTTGTCTGCGTGACATCTGCTAATGGTCAATCCCTGGATTTACAGGCAGATACACTCGAATCCGCAATGGCGCTTCGGGGTTGGAAACAGCAGCAGGACGGCAGCACATTATATATCAACGCCCGTAAAGTGCTTGTATCCCCTTTATTTCATGAGGGACATTATGAAACATCTATCGATCTGGAAATGATTGAAACGATTATTTTGGGCAGTAAAGTGATCTGGTCAGAAAATGAAAGCTAAATTATGTATAAATCGCAGCATCATGGCTGCATGGATAAAAAGCAATGAAAAACTCGGAGGGAATCTGCTATGTCGCGGACGGAAACGGTGGAATTGACGACATTGTGTTTAGTGCAAAGTGAAGATGCCTATTTGCTGCAAAATCGTATCAAGGAGGATTGGAAGGGATATACCCTGCCCGGCGGACATATCGAACCCGGAGAATCCATTGTTGATGGCATAGTGCGTGAGATCAAAGAGGAAACAGGACTGACCATTTTAAATCCAAAGCTTTGCGGTGTAAAACAGTTCCCAATAGAAGATGGCAGATACATCGTTTTTCTTTTTTGTACGGATCAATATGAAGGGGAACTCAAATCTTCCGCTGAAGGGGATATGCACTGGGTCAAAAAGACAGACTTGACAAGTGTAAATCTGGTAAACGATTTTAATGAATTGTTACAGGTAATGTTAGACGATCATTTAAATGAATTTCAGTATGTGATAGAAGATGATCAATGGAGAATTGTCCTAAAATAGTAGAAATGTTAAGCCAATCTTTAACAAAACAAGTCTGATTTATAATCTCTTAACAAATTTTATTTTTGCGTCATTGTTTTTCATTTTTTTATCATTGTTTTTCATATTTCTATCATTGATTCTTCGTTTCCCCGGGGGTATAACATAATTACCAACGAAAAAGACGTTGGAAAAAAGATAACTACCAGCCATGTATCGAATCTGCATATTCGGTCATACTGATAGAATAACCTAAAAAAGGAGTGATCATTATGTTAAGACCTTCATTGCTTAACAACCGTAACTACAAACCCGCATTCTTCGATGATTCCTTTGACAGGATGTTCGATGATGCCTTTCACAATTTCTGGGGCGGCAACGAGCTTGCCACCTTTGACGCATTCAAGACCGATGTAATCGATCAGGGTGACAAATACCTCCTCCAGGCCGAGCTGCCGGGCTTTGATAAGTCCGATATCAACATCGACCTGAAAGATAACCTGCTCACGATATCCGCTTCTCACAAAGAGGAGAAGGACGAGGAGGATAAAAACAAGTATATCCGCCGGGAGCGCTATTACAGCTCTTACTCCCGCAGCTTTCGCGTGAACGACGTGGAAGCAGGCGATATCGACGCCTCCTACAACAACGGTATCCTGGAAGTGAGCTTCCCTAAAAAGGACCTGACCGCAAAGGAAGAAGTCAAGCGGATCGAAGTTAAATAATACCCATACGCTATACACCAGATGGCAGGGCGGATAGAAATATCCGCCCTGCCGTTTTTATAGTTACTCCGCCACCTGCTCTACCAGTTCTAAAAATTCTGCCTTATACACATCCTTGCTATCCAACTCTTTCAGCGTTTTCCGCACATGAGACAGTGACGCGTTCTCAGGATAATTGCTGTGGGAAGCAAGCAGCCCAAACTCCGCCACCGCCGCCGCAAAACGGAAATCTGTTGAAGGATTATGCCGGTAACACTCATACCCGATCGGATATTCCAAGAGCTGACTTACGGTTCCTGCCGGCTTTTTATAACGGATGCTGATGGTCAGCCACTCTTTGGATGCATTTGCGTCATATGTTTTCCCTGCTTCCGCCTGTCTTTTCCGATACTCGCTGCCATACCGCAAATCGTTGATTTCGCCCTTCGTCATACCGTGGTCTAGCGGCTCCCGCAGCACGACCTCATAGAGCGCCGTCACGCTGTGCCCGGCGCCAATCTCTCCGCCGTCCTTCTCATCATCATCAAAATCCTGTCTGTCAAGAGCCCTGTTCTCGTATCCCAGAAGACGATAGCCCTCCACAACATCGGGATTGAACTCCACCTGAAACTTCACATCCTTGCAGACCGTTACCAATGTCGCCGTCATCTCTTCCAAAAGTACCTTATCCGCTTCCCGCAGGCAGTCTATGTAAGCGTAGTTGCCGTTTCCCTTGTCTGCCAGTATTTCCATCTTATTATCTTTGATATTCCCTGTTCCAAAGCCCAGCACCGACAGGAAGATTCCCGATTCCTTTTTCTCACTGATCAGTTCTTCCAACTCCTCCTCCGTCGTCATGCCGATGTTTAAGTCACCGTCCGTCGCCAGAATGATACGGTTGTTGCCGCCTTTGATAAAGTATTCCTCCGCAAGTTCATAAGCTCTTTCAATGCCCTTGCTGCCGTAGGTACCGCCACCCGCTTCCAAACTGTTCAGAACCTTCTTGATCTTTTTCTTCTCATCTCCGCGAGCACCCTGCAATACCACCTTATCCTCCGCCGCATAGGTCACAATGGAAATCCTGTCCTTATTCGTCAGGCTATCCGTCAGCGTTGCAAAAGATTCCTGTAAGAGAGGAAGTTTATCCGGATCGCCCATGGAGCCCGATACATCGAGCAAAAAAACCAGATTGGAAGCCGGCGCCCGGTCGTAGTTAACACTCTCTGTCTTTAAGCCGATCATCAAAAGCTCCGCTTCGTCATTCCAAGGACATTGCCCTATCTGCGTCGTTACCCCGAAAGGTTCCTGTCCGTTTGGTTCCTCAAAATCATAGCTAAAGTAATTGAGCATTTCCTCGATCCGCACCGATCCTTCGGGCAGATTCTCCAGATCCCAGCCATCACGGATCAGGCGCCGCAGATTGCTGTAGGAAGCCGTATCTACGTCTGCCGCAAAGGTGGAGAGCGGCTCCTTCATCACGTTAACGAATCCTTTTTCCTCCCATTTGCTGTACTCCTCGTTGTTTTCAGGCAAAATGCTGTCCTCGCCATAGTCATAGCAAGATCCCAAATAGCTGCCCGGCGCTTCCGCGTATAAATCATCATAGATGTTCTCTGTCTTCCCCGCCAATATTTCCTTTTCCGCGCCGCGAGCGTAATCGCTATAACCACCATCCGTCGTATCCGCAAGGGCGCTCTTTTTCTCTGAATACTGAGCCGCGTTGTCCGTCGCACCGCTTTCCGGTGCCAAAGGGCACTCTGCCGCATCGCTTTCCGCTTCTGCCGCCGGACTCTCCGCCGCACCATCCCCGCCGTTGTCCGCACTACTGCTGCCGCTTTCTCCGGACGATGTTTCTGACACACCTGTCATATTTTCCTGTTCATACTCACCAGCACCTTCCTGTATGTACTCCTCCACGGTAGGCGCCTCGCTTGTCGCACCGCACCCTGTCAGAACGATTGCTGCTGTCAGACCAAGAGCTGTCAATCTTTTCGCAAATATTCTCTTTTTCATAATATTTCTCCCTTCCTTCCATTTCTTCTTGCGGTAATCGGAACCTTGTCTTTTACCTCTCTACAGGTAATACCTCCCAGGAGAAAAAATGGTTGCATTGATTGTAAAAAAAAGAAACAGATTTCTCTGTTTCTTTTCAAATCACCAAAATCACGCCTCTCTATACCTTTACTCCCCTTCTTCCTCCAGCTTCTGATACGCCGCCGCCAAGAAGTCCTCCTCGGTCTCCGCTTCCCCGCAGATCACATATCCTTCCCCTGCCGATACCTCCACATAGGCCGTCCATGCCTTTTCCGAATCATTTTCCCTGCCGGTCATCTCCAACACGCGGAAGGTTTTCCCTTCATAACGACGAATCTTCACTTCGGAACCGTTGAAGCCGGCTGGACGCTTTGTTACTTTTTCTATCGTATAGTCATCGGTATCGGCGTCTCCTCGCTGCAGTTCCCCTGCCATTTCCTTTTTCTGCGATGCCTTATCCGCTTCTTCGGTTAACTCCTCCACCGGCTTATCCTCCGATGCCGCCATTTCCGCATTGCCCTGATCCAACGTCGTTCCATTCGTCAGTTCCGAAGACGCCGCACCGCTTGCATTTTGCGCCTCAGAAACGGTCTCTGCCTCCGCCGTGTCTGCCGCCATATCCGCCATGATAGTCCCTGCCGCCGCTTCTTCAGACTCCTCTGCCTCCATCGCCGGCGCTTCCGCAAAGACTCCGCCTTCCTCCGCGGACTCTACCGCATTTTCATAAACCGCACCGCTCTCGGCTGTTTCCTCATAGACTGCACTCGGCGCACCCGCCATGTCCGCAGACTTCAAGCCACGCATAGTGAGAGACACCGACGCCAAGATGAGAATCGCCGCTGCCGCTGTCAGCGGATAAGCCCATTTACGGACAGAAAACACTCCCGTCTGTTTTTGGCGATCCACTTGCTCCGTATGGGAAACCGGCATTTCCTGCACAACAGATGCCGCCCCTGCCATCGCCAGCCGCTTTTCTTCTTCGCGTACAGCCGCCTTAGTCTTCTCGATCAGGCTTAAGGGCGCATGAATCTGTGCGGTTTCTTCTCTATATTTATTTTGATAAGCATCTTTATACTGCTCTGTCATATTTTTTATTCCTTATCGTTGAATCCTTTTCAACTTTCCTGCACGAATTAACATTTCTATGACAAATACCATATCGCTTTTTCTCAACAATCCGTGCTATCCCGCTCCCTCTTTTTCCAACAGGTCTTTCAGCATCTCTCTCGCCCGATGGAGCTGCGATTTAACGGTCCCTTCTTTCTGTCCCGTGAAGTCCGCGATCTCCGCCACGGATAACTCCTCATAGTAAAAGAGATGCACCGCCGTTCGATACTTTGGCGGAAGCTTTGATACCGCCCTTCTGACGGGGTGTTCCTCCGGCGGTTCGTAGGCTTCCTCTCCCCGAAGCTTCGTCTCGTCTTCCAAAAAATCCACATTTTTATTCCAATACAGGTCAAAATGCTTTTTCGCGCAGTTGATCGTCACCCTGATCAGCCACGCTTTCACATGTTCCCAGGATTGCAATTCCCCGATATGACTGACCAGACGCACGAACACTTCCTGAAAAAGGTCGTCCGCATCCGTCCTGTTTTTCATCTGCGCAAGCGCCAAACGATACACCATATCGGCATATCGATCCACTGCCGCTTCCGTCGTGATCTGTTCCTCTTTCGTCATATATGGCCTCGTTTCTTACCCGGCTCTACTGATAATACCCGCCGACTTGCCGTTAGGTTGCATTTTCGCTATCATGATTTTATGATACGCAAATACTGACTCGGCAGACTAATCCCTGAAATGACTGTTTATTTAGAATATCATAAAATATTTTCAGGAAAAAAACAATCTCCGCTGTCACCAAACGACGGCAAATAACGTATATAGGACAAGGGATCCCAAAAACAAAAGAAAGGAGAACCTTTACCATGCACAAAAACGAGGCGGATATCCGCCGTATCCTGCAGGCGCACGGGGACGCGCTTTATCGAACGGCGTTTCTGCTTTTAGGCAATCAGGCAGATGTTCAGGACGCCTTACAGGAAGTGCTGCTGCGCTTTTTTGAAAAGGCCCCTGCCTTTTCCACAGCTGAACACGAGCGGGCATGGCTTTTGCGCGTCGCCGCAAACTGCTGCATGGACTGTCTGCGTTTCCGCAAAAAACATACCTGCGTCGATCTATCTCTATTGCAGGAATGTCTGGCGGCCCCCGAACAGCAGTCCCATATCGAAGAACTATATGCGCTTCCCGCCAAATGGAAAAGCGTCCTCATCCTGCATTATTTCGAGGGATATTCCGTCGCGGAGATCGCGCAGATCATGAAGCTTTCGGAGAGCGCCGTGAAAAAGCGCCTGCAGCGCGGCAGAGAAGCACTGAAACTGGCAATTACGGAAACAGAACCAAAAAATTCATTAGAAAGGAGATTCTCATGAATCATAACGATATGCTACAGTTAAAAAATGCCATTACCCTGCCTGACACACTGGCAGAAGAACTTGTACAGGGCTGTACCCAGCCTCAAAAACGCCATACCCGCGCGCGCTTTTCCAGGCTCGCGGCTCCCTTGATCGCCGTTTTTGCGCTTCTCCTCTGCGGCACTACCTCTCTTGCTTATAATATTTATCAGGAGTACACGTTGGCAGTCTTTTGGGAGAACGATCTTTCCGGGAGCGACATTGACCAACTTGGTCAGATGCTTGCCAACATCGACGGCGTTTCCTCCTGCCGCTATATTTCCGGGGACGAAGCCTGGGCAGAGTTTTCCGCCGCCTATCTGGATGCCGACACCGCCGCTTCCTTTACGGAAAATCCGTTGGCGGACTCCGGCAACTACCGTCTCAGCGTAAGCTTACAGGCGGATACCGATGAAATACGGGCAAAAATCGCAGATCTTGCGGGGGTACGTCTGGTACAGAATCTGAAAGAACTGGATTAAATTATAGGCACATCACCATATAAGCAGGAAGATATGTCACACCGTCTTCCTGCTTAAAATCTTTTCCATAGACAACAAATCTTTCCTCCATCTTCAACTGATACTTCTGCACAAAACAATCAAAGGACTTATGCCTTTTATATCCTGATGATTTCACTTCTATGGGACAGATTTTTTTCTTTCTGACAATCAAAAAATCGATTTCATACTTCTTTTCCTGCCCCCCTTCTGTACTGTCCATAAATTCATGAAAATAAAGAGAATACCCCCTTGCCCGAAGCATCTGCGCCACCATGTTTTCGAAAATCATTCCCTGATTGATTCCCAGCTTATCAAAGATGACCGCTTTATATAAATCGGTTCCTGTTTCCTCGCTGTTGCGCATGATCTGCGTGATCAGCAGCCCTGTATCTCCCATGTACAGCTTAAAATTGCTTCGATCCGCATAAACCTCTAAAATAACTTCAGGCGCGGTTACGTTACAACATTCGTTCCCGATCATAGATTCCGCAACAAAATTGACCGCATCTACATAATGCTTATATCTGGCGTTCTTATCCACCAGTGAAAAACGGAAATGCGAATTGCGGTTCTCGAGCTGTTCCGGTATTGTCTTAAAAATCACCGATGCCTTTTCACGGTTATCCTCATCGTATTTTTTCAAATCCTCCTCATACAGCGACACAATATTTCTTTTGATAAAATCAATCTCCTCATAAGTCGCTCCCTCCGTAAATGCCGCCACCGCCTGCGGCATTCCTCCAACTGCCATATAAGTCCGAAACCGCTGCATGATTTTGCGGTGGATGTCATCTCCCAACGGTTTCTTTTTCTGAAAAGCTTCTCGGATTACAGGCATCGTTACGCTGTCTCCCTGTGCCCACAAAAATTCCTCAAAATCCATAGGAAACATCTGTAGTCTGTATTCTTCCGAGGGAATCAAAATGTCCCGCACATTTTTCTTGATGGAAATCAGCGACCCCGTCTCGATATAATCATAGCGACCGTCAGCCACCAGATACTTAATCGCCTGTCTTGCAAAGGGAAACAACTGCACCTCATCCAAAATAATGACCGCTTTTTTAGGAGGAAGGCTTTTCCCTTTCATCAGAAAAAGATTTCGAAAAAAAATATCCATATCTCCTATATTTTCTGTAAAGTTCTGCCGCATGATTTTATCTTCTCTGGCGAAATCCACGATCAAATAATCTTCGTATTCCTGTTGCGCAAAAATCTCCACAATAGTAGATTTTCCGATACGTCTTGCGCCTTCCAGTAAAATAGCGGCCTTTCCGTTAGATTTTCGCTTCCAATCGAGTAATTTATCATAAATTTTTCTTTTAAATACCATTAAAACAGCCTCCTTTTCTCTCATGCTATCATAGTTTCCCGAATTTTTCAATTCTTATACCCCGATTTTTCCCGAATTATTAAATTCTTTTTGTTATATTTTTCACGAATTTGTAAATTCTTTTATCCTTGTTTTTCCCGAATTTTTCAATTTTTTACATTCAGATTTCATACAAACGCCTTTTTCCATATAAAAACACCTCGAAAAGCCTCTCACTTCCCGAAGTGTTCCCTCTCCCATATTTTTATCCCTTTTACAGATTCCGATACCGCTCTCCCTCGCACTTTGGCAGATTCACCGACAGATCCCGCCGCACATGGGTCTCCGCATAGTCGCTGTCCGTCCTGTTAAAGTAATCATGTTCGCCGCCGGGCGTATCATCCCACGTCAGATCCACGTTATAATAACCGTCATCCAGCGCCACGATATTCCAGGCATGATCCGTCCCCGCAAAACCCGTGCAGTAATAACAGGGGATTCCCAGCCTTTGCAAGAGATACTGGTAGGCTCTCGCATACCCTGCGCACACGCTCTTTCCCTCCACCAACGCACTGTAAGCGCTCTGGTTCTTATCCGCACCTTTTTCATATTCGATCCGCTCAATCAGCATATCGTGCAGACGTCGTTCCTTTTCGTAGGGTGTCCCCAGATTCTCCACCTGCGTCAGGAGATTGTTTGTGGTGTTAAAAAACTCGGTGGAAGCCGCAGCAAGCTCCTCTTTCGACATATTAAATTCTAATTCCAACTCCGCGCAGATCTTATTCTTGTCATATTTGCAGGTAAAAATCGTATTTAACCAAAACAATTCCGGATGATCGTTATAAACTGCCATCACTACGTCTTTCAACTGTGACACAGGAACCGCTTCAATCGGCACAAAAGCGGCGTTCATCACGGTCGCGTTGGCAAAAATCTGTCGGTAGAGGTGTTGACCTTTTGAGTCAATCATATGGTAATAGGGATAAAGATTGGCATCAAAAAAAAGACCGTCTCCCGTCTCTCCATATCCCAACGTGCTGGTGTATTCTCCGCCCTCGGCATCAGGCAGCGCCTCGGATTTTTCCGTGATGGGCTGATAGCCTGCTTTTCCGTTCACTGCCTCCGGTACTTTGATATCCAACTCAGAGGGCGCCTCGTAACCGTTCGCGCCCCTGACAGGCTCGTTGTCCTCCCCCGTTTCGGCAGATACGCTGTCATAACCATCGGCATCCTCAGCCATACCCGTCGATTCATCCGTTTCATTTTCTAATGCTTCTTCATCAGAAGTATCGGCATCTTCCTCATAATCATCTGCAGGCTCCTCCTCTGTTTCAAAAGACTCCCCTTCTGACTCCTCCCAATCATAGGAATCCAAGTCTGGGCCGTCCTCCTGCGCGGGCTCCTCCTTTTTTTCCTTGGGAAGCCCGTTTCCTGTAACCAGCGAAGACAAGGTCTCTGTAATGCCCGGATTCACCGCGGACATAATGATGAGGGCGCACAAAAGCGCTGCCAAAACGCCTATACCTGCCAGAATACCCTTTATCACTCTCATAACTGCGCCTGCGCTCCTTCGCGCTGTCTATCTCATTTGAACTCCAAAAAACTTCTCTCTCTACGGGTTTCGTGTCTTAAAATGATAGCTGATGTAGCCGGCAGATCCACTTTGACCTTACCTGCAATCACGGGATACTCTTTTGCCTCCGTGGTATACCCATCCGCCGAGGTCAATAGCAGACGACTCATGGCACACTCCTTCGGAATCCCCAGATACCACACGGAAAGCTCCTTCGTGATCTCATGACTGTTGTTGTTGACTAAGATCAAAGATTGCGCTTCCCTGGTAAATCTGCCATATCCGATTACATTATAGTCAGCTTCCACATACTTTATGGAACCTGTCAAAAACTCCTGATGTGCCTTATGGATCCTGATGATATCCTTATGAAAGGCAATCAGCTCTTTGTCTTCATGTCCCCACGGATAAGTCCGCCTGTTATCGGGATCCGTAAAGCCGCAGACGCCTGCCTCATCTCCATAATAGATCGTAGGCGCGCCGGGCCAGGTCATCTGAATCACTACAGCCTCGCGCAAAACAGCCTTATTGACGCCCTCATTTGCCGCTTGAGGTCCCAACGTATTCGTCCTGCCGACCTTGTGGTTCGTGCGGGTAAGGAAGCGGGAATGATCATGATTGGAGAGCTCATTCATCGCCACCAGAAGGGAAGGTGTCGTAAAGTTTGCGCTATGATGCCGCATTGCACCCCAAAAGCTGTCGGCGTTGCCCCGCATATCCTCCCTATAGTCATCGCTGTGCTTCTGCATACCCGTCAAAAACCAGGTCACCGGTTCCATGAAGGCGTCATAGTTCATGACCGTATCCCACTCCTGACCCTGCAGCCAGTCTCTGGGATTGCCGTAATGCTCTGCTAAAATAATAGCGTTCGGATTCGCCATCTTGACCGCTTTGCGAAATTCCTTCCAAAAATAGTGGTTAAACTCCGAACTGTGACCTAAATCCGCCGCCACATCCAGCCGCCACCCATCCACATTGTAAGGAGGGGAAACCCACTTTCTGCCGATATACAGCATATAATCCAAAAGCTGTCTGGAATTTTCGTAATCAAGCTTCGGCAGCGTATCATGCCCCCACCAGCCGTCATAGGTATTATTGAAGGGAAATTTATGTTCGTCATGGAACCGGAAATAGTTATGATAAGGACTGTCTTTTGCGATATAAGCCCCTTTTTCGTACCCGGGTACGTTTTCGTAGATCCTCTCCTTATCCATCCACTTATTAAAGGAGCCGCAATGATTGAACACGCCGTCCAGGACCACCTTCATGCCACGCCTGTGCGCCTCTTTCACCACCTCGGCAAAAAGCGCATTGCTGGCTTCCAGATTCTCCCGATTGGAAATGCGGTCGATATATCTGGTCGCAAAGCGATTTTCCGTCTGTCCCTGTTCTAAAAGCTCCCCTTCATCGTGAACCAGTTTGCCAAAATGGGGATCGATATAGTCATAATCCTGAATATCATACTTATGATTGGATGGAGAAACAAACAGCGGATTGAAGTAAATCACATCCACGCCAAGATCCTGCAGATAATCCATCTTATCGAGCACGCCCTGCAGATCGCCGCCGTAAAATTCGCGCACTCCCATTGCCGCCGGATACTTATCCCAATCCTCCACCCGAACGGTCTTGTCGCCAATATACTGATATTCATTGGTCAGCACATCATTAGAAGGATCGCCATTATAAAAGCGGTCCACATAGATTTGATAGAATACGGCGCCCTTTGCCCAATCGGGTGTCTTAAAACCCGGTATTACCTGAAATTGATAATACTCATTGATATCCTTAGCAACGCCCCGTTTATCAAAATAACAGGACAATTTTCCCGCCGTAATCTCAAAGTAATAGCTCAGCTTTACATTATCCAGCTGAAGCGTATGGCTGTAATAATCAAAATAATCATCCGATTCTTCTTTTAGCATCAGATGCTTTTCGCCCTTGCTTACCAGAAACACTTTATCAATGTTATTTCTGGCAGAGCGAAAACGTACCGTGACCTCCCCATATGCGCTGGGCTCGGGAGGCGACAAATAATCCGCCGTCGTATCCGAAAACAACGCCTTTCTGTTAAACACGGGACGCATAGTAGCAAAGTACTGCTGATTCTTTTCCGCCTTTTGAATTTGGTTAATGTCCATAAGCAGCCTTTCTTTCTAAAATCTATATATAGTTATTTTATCCTATATATAGTAGATATTCAAGCCTAAATCGCCATTCCGCGCACAAGCAGACTCAAGATGCTTGTGCGCGGAAAAAGCGAACAAGACAGTTTCGCAACTGTCTTGTTCAGAGAAGGTATTTCTTTCTTATGG